>JAQCKL010000058.1 GCA_027592485.1 Cyanobacteriota bacterium | reverse complement strand
GGTCATCTCCACCTTAGAAATCACCATCTTGAAGAAGGGCCACTTCAGATAAAAATATCTCAGCAGCCTTAATTGCTCTTCGGGGCGCTCATCCAGGAATTCTTGCAGGGCCGTCCCCACCCCATACCAGGAGGGCAGCAGAAACCGAGCCTGGGTCCAGCTAAACACCCAGGGAATGGCGCGTAGGCTTGACAGGGTCTTCTTGCCGCCCCGACGAGCCGGGCGAGAACTAATTTGCAGCTGACTGATTTCCTCAATGGGGGTGACCTGATGGAAAAAATCGACTAAATCAGGTTGCTCATAGATGAGCTCTCGGTAATGGCGACGAGATCGCGCCGCCAGCCCCTCCATGATTTCGTTCCAGGGGGCAATTTCATCAACGCTGCTGTGCAGCAGGCTACCCTGGATGACTGCGGTGGCGACGGTCTCAAGGTTGTAAAGGGCTAAATCTGGCAAGTTGTATTTGGAGGCCAGTACCTCCCCTTGCTCCGTAATCTTGATGCGCCCATTCAAGCTGGCACCAGGCTGCGCCAAGATCGCCTCATAGGCGGGGCCACCCCCCCGGCCGACCGACCCCCCCCGACCATGGAAAATCCTTAAGGCCAAACCATAGCGATCTGCTGTCGCCTGCAGGGCTTGCTGGGCTTTATGAATCTCCCAGTTACTACTCAAGAAGCCCGAGTCTTTGTTGCTGTCAGAGTAGCCCAGCATGACTTCCTGGACAGATGGCGACGCACCGGGGGCCGCCGTGTGGTTTCTACCCCCATCCAAAACCGCCTTATACAGAGGCAGCTCAAACAAACTTTCCATCACCTGGGGAGCCCGCTGCAGGTCTTCTACCGTTTCAAAGAGCGGCACAGGCTGAATACTGGACTGCCAGGTAGCCGGATCGTATAGCCCCGCTTCCTTAGCCAGGAGCAAAACCTCTAGCAAGTCACTGACATCATGACTCATGCTGATGATGTAGCTGCGGCAAATGCCCGCGCCAAACTCCTGGTGCAAGCGCCGCACCATCCTAAAGGTCTCAACGGTTTCACAGGTTTTATCCGAAAACGGTAGCTCCGCAGGCACTAGGGGGCGGCGGGTTTGGAGCTCCTGGATCAGCCATGCCGTTTTTTCGGCTTCCGACAAGCTGTCGTAGGGTTGAGGCAAGATCTGTAGGTAGTCAGTAATCTCGTTCAGCGCATCAGAATGACAAGAACTCTCTTGACGCAGATCAAGCTGAGCCAACACGAAGCCGTATATTTCCACCTGGCACAGCAAGGTTTCGAGGTCCTGGCACACCAACCCTGTAGCCTGTAAATCCTCTTGAATCAGGCGCAGCTCCGTCAAAAATTCGCCGCCATCTCGATACATGGGAATGGCAGGGCCATCGGTGCGCTCTTCCATGAGGGGCTCGCCCTGATAGAGACGCATCCCTCGATCGAGGGTGTTGCGCAGGCGTTTTTCCATGTACGCCAGTTTTAGCCGATAGGGCTCTTGGCGGTACCGAATTGCCCATTGCTCATAGACCTCTGGCATTTTGAGCTGGTCTTGGTCCAGGGAGTCTAGGAGTTCGGGTTGGACCTCGCTCCAATGGAGCGATAGGCTGAGCAGCTTATTGAGATGATCGAGGGATTCGATGTATTTTTGCAGGACTAGGTTGCGCTGATAGCAAGCGGTTTTCCAGGTAACCTCGGGGGTGACCGATGGATTGCCGTCGCGATCGGCACCCACCCAGGATCCAAATCGGCAAAAGTCTTTACGCGGCGGACGGAGGTCAGGGAAAGTCGCCTTGAGAATCCGCTCAAATCGTTGATAGAGCTTTGGTAGCGCATCAAACAACACCACCTGGAAGTAGTGCAGGGTGTAGTCCACCTCATCAATCACCGAGGGTTTAAATTGATGCAGCTCATCGGTGCGCCACCACAACCGAATTTCTTCAGTGAGTTGTTCCTTAAGGCTATCAATTTCCCAAGAGGAGGCCACCCCGATCGCCTGAGCACTATCTTCAGCCCGATCGAGCTGTCTCAAAATATCGGCAATCCGGCGCTGCTTGTCACGAATGGTGTGGCGAACGATTTCGGTGGGGTGAGCGGTGAATACCAGGCTGATATCAAGGTTGTCAATCAGCCTTTGAATCAGCTGAGGTGGCACATTCAGCTTTTTAAGGGTGGGCAGGAGCCAGTGAAAGGTACCCGTTTCCTTGCGCGGTCCCTGCAAGGGATTGAAGGCTGAATCCCCTAGATCCTGGGGAGACCGACTGGCATCATTGATGTAAGGACGGAGGCCGGTAACACCGTTGATGGTAGAGAGGGGATCGACCTCGTCGTAGGTGACCCGATATTGCCGTTGTTGTCCCTGCTGCTCATAGTGCTGCTCCACACTATTGATCAGTTGAAAGTAGAGCGCAAATGCCCGAGCGGCCCGAATGGCGTCCTCTAACTTGAGGTCTTCTACCACCTGCACCACATTTTGAACGGTGGCCTCTCCAGCGGTGGGGGCTTGTCCCTCCTTCGAACAAATTCGCCGCAACAAGTGCAGTAAGGTTAAGAGCTCTTCACCGCATTCATTCCGGAGTACGGTTTCCCAAATGTCTTCTACCACCTTGAGTCGGTGCTGGACCCGCAGATCGTAGGCAGAGCCCGGCGGTGTAATCGCTACATCGTCAAGGTTGGCTTTCACGGCTGAGGAATCAAGGGACGGCATATTGTCAGAGGGAGAGAGGGCACGGACTCAGAGCAGACAACACAAAAGTCGGACTTAAGTGGAGCAAGGCATCGCTTCAAGGCTAGGGTAAGGGAGCACGCCATAAATGGCACGTTCTGGTCAGTATAAATAGAGCAGAGCGCTACGGTAGAATCGGGAGGCGATCGCCGCGAAAGATTTCCTCACTGGCACGGCCTAAGGCAATCCCATAGGTTGCTAGGAAGCGGGCACTCACTAGGGTGAAGAGAAGGGGGCCGACTGCCATGCTAATAACAATATCTGGTTTCATCGAACCTAGGGAAGCATATGTTGCCATGGAGACGCCAATCCCTACCGTAAAGCTCACCATAGGTCAGCGTACTGCGACTTTACAGCTAGGTCCATTATTTAATGAGACCTGTGGGGTGGATCCCACCCTTAAAAGGCCCTAGACATTAAATTCAAGTGAGAGTCTTGCCCAGATCATCGCGAAAATGGCTGAGGGACAGGATTCAGAGCAGGGTGCGATCATCCGCTTTTAAAAGACTGCGGTATCCTTCACACCTATATGTAGGATGTTGCTCTTTCAACCCTGTTCGAGCAACCGTAACACTACCGTTTGAGTCCTATGCGTGCCAAGCTGCCGATAAATCCTAAACGCCGCGCTAGGCCCAGTCTGACCAATTGGCTGGGCCAATATCTGGCACCAGCCACATCTGCCCATGTGCAGGTCAGGCTACGGGGCAATATTTTGCACGTTCTTTGTGAGACACCCCACCCCCTGGTGCAAGTCTCAGCCCTGACCCGATTGGTCGCGGTCTTACTGGACCCAACCGAGGGCGAGGCTGTCACCCAGGCTTATCCTCAGGTCTACCAGCTCTATATCTATAGCCGCCAAAAGGGGTCAAAGCAGCCCGACTGGGCGGCTCCCATTTATCTCAATCGGTTAGAACGTCATCAGGCTCAACTGCAGCTCAAGACCCATGATTCGGCTGAAATTGAAGCGGTTCAGGGGTTGCTTCGGACCGCTGCCAATCACACGCCGGTCTCCCCGGCTTGGACGAAAAATAGCACCACGGCGGCGTTGGTGTTGTCTCAGCTCAGCCTGGCGCGCCGGGGAGACCCGACCGCGATCTCCTGGTACCTCAGCGAGGTCCTGAGTGCTCTAGATGTGGGGGTATGGGTCAGCATTCGAGCGGTGTCAGGTCCCGTAGGTCCAGCTCAGAATACTAAAGCCCAATCAGCCTCGCTCAGTCATGACGTGGCGACACCTGCCCCAGAGCAATCCCGACTGTGGGTTTTTTGTGAGGCAGCCTACAGCCCCGACCCCATGTTGATTGCCGAACCGGTAACCGAGCGGTTACGGCAATTAGAACTGAGTCAGTTTAAAGACGCCGTCATCGTCGTGCAGGTCCAGGGGGAGTCTACCCCCGATTGGAGCCTGCGCATTGACCTGACCCCACCGGCGGAGATGTTGGCCGAGTGGGGACGGTGGGGAGATGAGCAGGCAATTGTTCGTTTGCTGGCCCAGGAGCTCGCTCCGCAGTCTGCCCAGGTCACCGTTGAACGCAAAGACAGCACCTTACACTTGGTCGTGACCAGCCTATCTGCTGGCCCCATCCCTGACGAAACGACGATCACCGCTGCGATCTCGACGACCCTGGAACGATTAGCGCCCCAGGGTCTGCAACGGGCCATGGTCTATGGCCAACCCGAGGCGGCGCTGACCCCCACTTGGGTCAAATGCTTAAATTTACCGGCCCTAGAGCATGAGAATCTAGCCACTGCCCCGTCAGCCTTGGCCCAACAGCGGGATTGGCCCGCGTTGCAATTTTTGTTGACCCGATTGTTGAACCCTGATCTAGAGGTGCAGCTGGCGACAGGGGGCCTACGGGTACAGCTGATCGAACGCGCTGATTTGCTCCACGTCATGGTGGATGGCCCCGTTTGCCCGCGACGACAATACGTTGTGCCAACGGTGGTCAAACAGGTGAAGGCGATCGCCCCAAACCGGATAGAAGGCATCCGCATCTATGGTCGGCGGGCCGGTCAAGCCCGCCTGGAACTACGGCACCGATTTCCAGACCCGAGATCGCCTGGTTCCTGAAGCAGAGGCCCAATTTGCCGCCACTGATGCCTATGTCGGAGATTTGCTGGCTCACCCTGAAGAGGAAACCCACGCTCCAGACTTGACCCTAGGGGCGGTGGGGCAATGGCTGAAAGCCTTGGGCCAGCAAAGCGTAATGGGGACCCGCCAGGTACTCCTCAAATCGCAATTCTTTGTCCCCAATCAAGGGCTACCCCGAGAATTACCCGTCCTACCGGAACGGGACCGCCAGGATGCCCTCAAAATCGGCCTAGTTTGGGGCGTGATCGGCCTATTGCTGGCACTCCAGGGGGATTGGTTTTTAGGGCAATGGCTGAATCCGCCTCCGGCAGTGGCTGAGGCCGAGGCTGACACCGAGATTGCCCCCTTCCCTTCCGAACAACCGGACGATGCCTTGACAGCAGCCCTCTCGGATTTGGACTGGGGCAATGGCCAGTCCCTCGACGACGCAGAAGCGAGTGGGCAGCTCGCGGGAGATACCTTTACCGATGAAGCCGAATGGCCCCTACAGGGTGAAGCCTCTCGCGAGGTGATCACCCCTGCCCTGCTCGAAACCTCCCCCTATCCTTCGTTTCGCAGTCAGCAAATGGACCATAAGCTGGCCCTATACCATCAACGGTTACAGCTCAGCGGTCCCCCTGACGTGCTGATTATCGGCAGCTCCCGAGCCCTACGGGGGGTTGACCCAGCCGCCTTGCGTCAGGAATTAGCCACCCTGGGCTATGGGGACCTAGACATCTTTAACTTTGGGGTCAATGGGTCGACGGCCCAAGTGGTAGACCTCACCTTGCGGCGGATTTTAACGGAGGATCAATTACCTCGGCTAGTCATTTGGGCAGATGGGGCACGGGCCTTTAATAGTGGGCGGGGCGATATTACCTATAACGGGATTATGGCCTCCGAGGGGTATCGCCAATTGGGGCGGCGAACCCAATCGCCCCCCGAAAATACTGCGTCGGATACCACCGATGCCATCAGTGATGCAAGCGCTATTGCTGACGATAACTTAGATGATGCCTCTGAAGCCCTAGGGGCTGCTTTAAGGAACAGTTATCAAACCCTAGACCAGCAATTGAGTGATCGCCTCGGGATTTGGTCAGCCGTTTATAGCGATCGCGAAGGTCTCAAAACCAAGGTTCAAGAGGTGCTACTGCAGCCCTTTTCCAATGCGCTATTGTTTTGGAAATATCCCCTCGTCGATCCGGATGACCTTCAACTCAACACATCAGATCGCCCTCTCCCCGACAATAGCCGCATCGACTTTGACGGCTTTTTGGCGATGGATGTACGCTTTAACCCCGCCACCTACTATCAGCTCTATGCCAGGGTCGCCGGGGACTATGACAGCGACTACCGTGATTTTGAGCTGAGGGGTCAACAGGCTGTCGCATTACAACAGCTGGTGCAATTCACCCAGGAGCGCAACCTCCCTTTAATTTTCGTGAACACACCCTTGACGGATGAATACCTGGACAGCTATCGGATGGCAGCAGAAACTGACTTCCTGAAGTTCATGGTGGAGTTCTCCGCCACGGCCCCTGACTTTATCTTTCGGGACTTGGGGCAAATTTGGCCTCAACGCTACGACTACTTTTCTGACCCTAGCCATCTGAACCGCTATGGCGCTTACCAAGTCTCCAGCCGCATTGCCCAAGATCCGATGATTCCTTGGCCCCACAAGCTTCCCGAACCGGAGCGTGAGTTAACAGAGCTGGCCCCATGAGTTTGCCTTCCATTACCTACGGTTTATTTTTGCTGAGCGTTGCTGGCCTATATTGGGCCGTGGGACAGCGCGATTTGCGAGCAGCCGTTTTGGTCATTGCCAGCTTGGTTTTCTATGCCTCCCTGCAGGTCCAATATGTACCGCTCATGTTGGCCCTGATCTTAGTTAATTTCTGTTGGGCTCGACTCCTCGTCGCGCCGCTGAATTGGCAAACGTCCAACGAGCAGTGGCAAGTGGCCGAGCAGGGTTGGAACCGTCGTCGCCGATTGTTGCTTGGGTTAGGGATTGCCCTCAATGTCCTGCTGCTTTTAGCGTTTAAGTATGTGGAGTCTTGGTTGGGCTGGGTTTGGGGAATCACCGGGGCCAGCTCAGAGGGGACCGGCTGGCTAGCGATCGCCCTGCCCCTAGGGCTCAGCTTTTTTACCTTTGAGTGCATTGCCTACCTGGTTGACGTGTATCGGGGGGCACCTGCCACCGATAACATCCTGGAATTTAGTGCGTACAAGCTCTTTTTTCCTAAGCTGATCTCAGGACCGATCACCCGTTATCACACCTTTACCCAACAACTCAAAACCCAACAGGTCCTAGATTGGAACTGGGTGGTCGAAGGGCTATGGCTGATCGCCAGTGGCAGCATTAAGAAACTCCTGATTGCAGACCACATTGCGGTCCTGGTGAACCTCAGCCTTGGCAACTTAGAGCGAGCGGGGAGTGGTGACTTGTGGCTGGCGATCTTTGCCTACGGTCTACAGCTCTACCTCGATTTCAGCGGCTATGTCGATATTGCCCGCGGCAGCGCCTTGCTGATGGGGATTAATTTGCCCCAAAACTTTAACTTCCCTTACCTGACCACCAGCATTGCTGACTTTTGGCGGCGGTGGCACATGACCCTAGGGGAATGGCTACGTAACTATCTGTACTTTCCCCTGGGGGGATCGCGCCAGGGGCTACTGCGTACCTGCGGCAATTTGATGGTGGTGATGGCGATCGCGGGCATTTGGCATGGCAATACCTGGGGCTTTTTGATCTGGGGCCTTATCCACGGCTTAGCCCTAGCCATTCACCGCGTCACCCATCATCTCTCCGCAGGTTGGGCGGGGCTTAAGCAGCTATGGAAAAATCCCCTGGGGATTGTGATCAGTTGGGGCTTGACCCAAGCCCTAGTGTGCTTTAGCTGGTTATTTTTTAGACTGCCAGCGCCTCGCGATTATAGTTTGGCCCTACAGAAGCTTTGGGGCGTATCGCGGGATGCCCAGTTTGCTCAAAAAGTTTACCTAGACTCTCTGGGGTTTACGTTTGAGCAGCTCTGGGTGCTGATGGGCTGTGTTGTGGTCTTGATGGTTGGGGCCTATGGGGTACAACAGGGATTACGGCTGCAGCTCAGCTGGCCTGTCAAACTCCTGATGATCCCCCTATGTTTATTTGCCGCCTGGCTGCTGGCTCCCCTCGAAACCTTGCCCTATATCTATTTCGAGTTTTAGTTGTAGTCCGGGTTAACGGCGACACCGCTCCCTATGCCTGAGCATGGGACACTATCCTTCAAGGTTGTTTTACCTTGAAGAGCGTTTTGCCTTAAAGAGATTAAAAGGGCTATGACGGCTGATTCCCTTTCCCCTGAGATCGCGACCCAGGCCCGCAAGGCTGACCACATTCGGGTTTGCCTCGAAGAAGATGTGCAATGCACCCAAATCACCACCGGGCTAGAGCAGTATCGATTTACCCACTGCTGTCTCCCCGAGATGAATCGGGCGGACATTGACCTCACCAGTACGTTTCTGGGTAAACGGCTCGGGCTGCCCCTGTTGATTTCTTCGATGACCGGTGGCACTGAGCAGGCCCAATTGATTAACACGCGCTTAGCCCAGGTCGCCCAGCACTATGGCCTAGCCATGGGGGTCGGCTCCCAGAGGGTGGCCATCGAGAACCCAGGGGTGATGGAGACCTTTGCCATCCGCAAATATGCCCCTGACTGCTTGCTGTTCGCCAACTTAGGCGCAGTCCAACTCAACTACGGCTATGGTCTCGCTGAATGTCAACGGGTGATCGACAACCTGGCTGCCGACGCCTTAATTTTGCACTTGAACCCCCTCCAGGAAAGTGTACAGACCGGTGGCGACACCAACTTTGCCGGTCTCCTAGGCAAAATTAAACACCTGTGCGATCGCTTACCCGTGCCTGTGATTGTGAAAGAAGTCGGCAACGGCATCTCCGCCCCGATGGCGAGGCAACTGATCGATGCTGGCGTCACCGCCATTGACGTGGCTGGGGCGGGCGGCACCTCTTGGGCCAAGGTCGAAGGGGGTCGTGCCCAGGATGTGCGTCAGCGCCGCCTTGGGCAAACCTTCGCCGATTGGGGATTGCCCACCGCTGACTGCATTACCGCAGTACGATCTGTTGCGCCTCACATTCCCCTGATTGCTTCAGGGGGGCTTCGTAATGGCTTGGATATGGCTAAGGTTCTCACCCTTGGGGCTGACTTGGCGGGCCTGGCTCATCCATTTCTCCAGGCCGCCAACGACTCCCTAGAAACAGTGATGGCCTTAGTCCATATCCTTCAAGAAGAATTAGCCACGGTCCTGTTTTGTACCGGTAGCGCCACGATCCCAGGGTTGAAAGACGCCCAAATCCTACAGCGACTACCATAGAGACGGTTTTGAGTCCCCAATAAGAAGGCAAGGGTATGGGCAAGTTTATAAAGTGGATGGCGGCTAGTGCCATCGGCACCATTATTGGCTTGTTGGTGTTTGTCACCCTCCTGGGCATTGGGGCGGGGGGCTTGGTGATGGTATTTCTGGCCACGGCAACCCGTGAGACGGAGCCCAGCTTGGAACCCAACTCGGTCCTGGCGATCAATCTCTCTACCGAAATTAGAGATGCAGTCCCTCCCTCCGGGGCTGGGGTTGTCCTTGAGGAAACCCTCTCGGGTACTAGCAATGATGCGATTTCTATTTATCAAGCCCTCCGGGCCATTGAACATGCCGCTGAGGATGACGCGATCGCGGGCATCTTTCTCTACGGCAACTCCTTTAATGGCTTGGCAACCCTGGGAGAACTACGACAAGCACTACAAACCTTTAAAGACTCTGGCAAACCGATTTTTGCCTATGAGGTGGACTGGGCCGAGCGCGACTATTACCTGACCTCCATCGCCGATACGGTCATTTTGGATGCCTCGGGCCTATTGGAATTTAACGGCTTTCAAGCTGAAACCCAGTTCCTCGCCGGAGCTTTAGAAAAATACGGTATTGGGGTACAAGTCTTACGGGTCGGGCGATATAAGTCAGCAATTGAACCCTTTACCCGCACCAGCAGTAGCCCAGAAGAGCAGGAGCAAACCGAGGCCTTGCTCTCAGATTTATGGCAAACCTTCTTGACCACGGTGGACAGCAGCCGGACCCTCTCCCCCGGGAAACTGCAGCAAATTGCCGATGCTGGCGGCATATTATTGCCAGAGGAAGCTAAGGCTGAGGGTTTAGTCGATCAAGTCGCCTACTACGAAGATGTACTCACAGAACTACAGGATCTGACCGGTGCAGAAGCCTCCGTCGGGGAAGATATTCCCTCCGTGGATCTCGTCTCCTACAGCGCCTTAATCAGCCCAGAGGCGAGCGTGGGCGAAGGGGTTGTGGCAATCGTCTACGCCGAGGGAGAGATTGTCTTTGGGGAAGGCGGAGAAGGGGTCATTGGCTCAGATACCTTATCCCGCACGCTCCGGGATTTGCGATTAGATGATGCCATCAAAGCGGTGGTCCTGAGAATCAATAGCCCCGGTGGCGGTGCCAGCGCTTCAGAGGTGATTGCCGATGCAGTCCGGCGACTCCAGGCAGAGAAACCGGTTGTGGTCTCCATGGGCGATCTAGCCGCCTCTGGGGGCTATATGATGGCCGCCGAAGGCAGTCGCATTTATGCCTCCCCCACCACGATCACAGGCTCTATAGGGGTGTTTGGTCTGCTGCTCAACTTCCAAACCATTGCCAACCGGAATGGCATCACCTGGGACGTGTTCAAAACGGCCCGGTTTGCCGATATCGACACCGTTGCCCGACCCCAAAGCCCAGAAGAGCTGGTCCTGCAGCAGGCGGTGGTGGATGAACTCTATGATCGCTTCATCACGCTGGTGGCAGAGGCCCGTGCTCTACCCAAGGCCGCCGTGGAGCAAGTTGCCCAAGGTCGGGTCTGGTCCGGCCAAGCAGCCCAAACCCAGGGATTAGTAGATGAACTGGGAGGGCTGATGGCCGCTATCGACTACGCTGCCGAGCAAGCGGAGCTAGAGGATTGGTCAGTAGAAGAATATCCCCAACCCCTCAGCTTAGAAGCGCAAATTATTGAAAGCTTATTTGGAGGGGTCAGTAGCCGCTTAGAAGGCCCTTCGAGCCCGCTGTTAGCCGAATGGACCGCCATTCAATCAGCGCTCATCCATCTAGAAACGTTAAACGATCCCCATGGCACCTACACCCGGTTGCCCTTTACGACCGAAATTGACTAGACCGTGGTCATGGGCTAAAACTCATCATCGGCATAGTTATTGGCCATGGGGGCATCGTTATCCCGTTTGGAGCCCAGTAGTTCCATACGATCCACCCGAATCACGGGGGACGTTCTCAGGGCTCCCGTGGCGCGATCGTTCCACTGATCCATCTTGAGCGCCCCCGTCACCCCAATTAAGCTGCCCTTGCGGACGTAATTGGCAGCAACCTCAGCAGTGCGCCCCCACATTTCCACATTGAACCAGTCAGGCTGATCATTGTTGCGACTGCGGCGATTCACAGCCAGGGAAAATTTACAGACGACACTTCCAGACTCAAAGTAACGGACGTCCGGATCCCGTCCTGCACGACCGACCAGCGTCACTGTATTAATGCTCATAAGCTGAAATAAGAAATGTACTTAGCCAATAGTCCCGTCAGATATTTTACAGGCAGGTTGATTAGATTGAGGCAATAGAAAAATGAGGATAACTTGAAACCCTCAAACCCCTATTGGGCCGAATCCTTACATCGGGCTGACCCCTGTTTCTAACTCTGGGTCACCCTGAATAGCATCACTTAAGAGCTGATCGGGTTCTGCCCGTTGGGGGTTTCCCAAACCGACGTATTTTTCGACCAAGGTCAATAACTCAGTGGCCCCAAAGGGTTTGGTCAAATAATCCGTCGCCCCCGCCATACGGGCTTTGACGCGATCGATAAAACCATCCTTCCCCGTCAACATCACAATGGGTGTTTGCCTAAAGTCACTCGCCTGCCGCAGCATGGCACATAACTCATAGCCCTCTAACTCCGGCATAGCGATATCGCACAGAATTAGGTCTGGCTGCAACTGAAACAATAGGCTTAAGGCCCGAAGCGGATTCCCAATGGAGGTTGCCTCGTAACCCTGTTCGACCAAAATGTGTTCGACCGCTTCACGAATAGCAACACCATCATCGATACAAACGACCCGAGGAACCCGGGCTTCATCCCAGGGCTCTAGCTCTGGCGGCTTACTTGGCAGTGTTGCAGCATGGGGAAATTGAATGATCCCCTGCCGCGTATAGGGATAAATACGTTTAGCCAGGGCCACCACCGTACAGTCCAAGTAGCGGGCCATTTGCTGGATGGAGGTCTTGCCATCAATCCACTGCATCAACGGCTTGATATCTGCCGCTAAAGAATCTGCTTCTAAAGCAGCTTGTTCAGAAACGAAGGGGCATTGGTGAGGCGATTGAATATGGGGATAAAACTGTTTCCATTCCTGGATCTGCTGAGTAATGCTAGCGACCAACGGTCCACTCTGAAAGCGCTTGAGTTGAGGGCTGAGGGCTGAGCTCAGCTTAAAGATGAAGGTGCCTTGGTGTAAGCTCAGCAGATCAAACAAGGTTTCACAAACCATATTGTGAAGAATGGTGCGACCCTGTTCTGGGGTTAGGGTATGTCGCTCTAGTAATTCCCACAGGTGACCGTACTCAGGAGAGTTGAAGGGTTCTATGGAACTAGCATTAGTGGTGTCTAATGCGGTTTCTAACCCATAGCGATGCAGGTGATCCCGTAGACGGCCCAGTTGGCCTGTCGTCGTCCCGGCGTAAACAATTTGACCGTTAAGCAAAAAGACGAGCCAAGCTTGAGGTAAGGCAACCGTAGGGTATGGGCGATCGCTAGTAGTATGGCTGGGATAGGCCTCAACATACAGTTCACCCGTGCGCTGACCTAACTCGATGAGTTGCAGAATACTGCGAATGTCAATTTCACTGAGTTGACCCTGCATACGCCTCAAAAATTATTGGTGCTCCTCAGGAACCCTGAAAGTCGATGCCATTGACCCATGATATAGATCAACACATTTTGCATCGTTGCACATGCCTTAAACCACATCAATGCCTTTGGCGAAGCCAATTACCGAAGCAGCCTCCAGTTTGGCTGAGAGTATTCGATACGCAGATTGGGCCATCCTGCATTGAGCCACAGCGCTAACAGGGATGACACACGTTATCATAAGTCGCCGAAGGTTGGGAGCGGTTGCACTAACGTATAAGGTTTAGTGCCTCACGAGTACGGCCTCCTATTGAGGATTTGAATCCGCCATTTGAACAAAACATGCGTTAGTTTAAGGGCACTATATATTTCGAGGCATGGGCTAAACTGCTCTCAGTTGGTCAATAGCCGAGTTTACAGATTGGGTGTAGTTGGGGCATTGTTGAAGCCGTCTGTCGGGTTTTACTGTGGGCTCAAAGGCAGGAAATCACCAGAGTTTTACATAGGTCTGGTAACTATCGCGATGGAAGAGGACGATCGGCGTGCTTTATCTGGCTGAAGTACAAAAGAAAAGCGGTTTCATTGGCAGCGGCAAGGCGGAGTTTAAATTGCTCGCTTGCCAAAGGGGAGAAACCTGGACGGCTGTCCCTGGAGAAGAACTGGTGGCAGCTCCCGATGATGCCGCCTATAACG
>JAQCKL010000057.1 GCA_027592485.1 Cyanobacteriota bacterium | reverse complement strand
TCAAACATCGCTCGAAACTGTAGCATTGGCAGGCTCAATTGAGAATGAAATAGCCCTGCCTAACCGACCACCAACCGGGCTGCATCCCCTGCGGTAATCACCCCTGGCTGCAAGACCCTTGCATAAACTCGGCTGCAGCCGGGGTGGTGTTTGTGACTGATGCGGCTATAGCGGCGATCGCTAAACCAGTGCATATTCTTGCGGCAGGGGGCAGCGTAGCTAGCGACCTGTAGCATCACCGTGGCCCCTAATTGCACCTTGACACCGGGCACCACCCAGGACCAGTCCAAACCGGTGAGGGTGACATTTTCCCCCGCACAACCGGGAGCTAGGGCCGAGTGCCCTTCTCGCTGAAGCTGTTGAATGATTTCTAAGGACCAGAGACAAACGGCCCGCTCAGGTCCCCCATGGATCCCCGGTGTCTGCTGCTGGTCTTCTGCCAGCCCCGTGGCCGTGACCGTCGATTGGGCAATGGCGGTTTTGGGAACGCCTCCCGGCGACACGCTAATCTGAAAAATCTGCCCGTTCATGGTGATGGCTCATTCCGGTTTCTAGCCCCCTTGCCCTCGATAATAGCGCTGGCCCCTTTGCTGAGTACGCCTAGGATCGCTCTGAATCCTTAGCGCAGCAGCAAAGGGGCTCGCAGTCTTGTCCGGACCAGACTGGCAACTGCTATACCCCAGTGCTCTCGACAATCGTAGGGAACTTAAGCCTTCAGATCCTAGCCCTACCGTTCAATGGAAAAGGTGCCAAATTCATCGGTGGGGATATCGTAGGCCACCTCAATGTGCTCCACCTGGGCTGCCGTGGGCCCTTTTCTGGCCCAATCTAACAGTTGGCTAATCAGGTGTTCCTCCCCTTCCGCCACAATTTCAACGGCACCATCAGCGCGATTCTTGACAGACCCAACCAATCCTAATTTACTGGCTTCGTTACGAGTATGGTAGCGAAATCCTACCCCCTGCACCGTACCGTAAAGCTGAATTTGAATGCGTACCATACTCCACAAAACGGTATCTCAGGACACTTTGATAGATGCCTCATTATTGGGGTTAAGTTTGGGAATTGTGGCTATATCGATCACATCCACATCGTAATTTAACGGATGTGAAGCTGCCGTGAACGGCGATTGCGTCCGGTCGCGTCCGTGCCATTCCCTTGAGCAGGGCGCTACAGTGAGCTTTGATGCTTTGTCTGTCCGCCGCCAATGCCCCCGATGAACAGTACCGATCTGGCCCGCTACATTGAAGCGACAGAGGGTACCTCTAAACCTTGGTTACTGGTGCTTTTGCAACTGCAACAGTTGAAGGAGCAGCGCGCCACTCTGGCCCCTGAGGATTATCTGCAGCAGGTGCAGGAGCTCCATGAAACCTTGATGGCAATGGGGGAATGGTGGGTTGGGATTGAAGACGAGGTCTTTCGGGATCTGCCCGGATGAGGGTGCCGCTGCCCCGCCGATTTGAGGATTGCCCCTATCTCAACCGTGAACTGAGTTGGGTCGCCTTTTATCGACGTCAGTTTTATGGGGCCACCCATGGCGATCTGCCCTTAGGAGACCAACTGCTGCGACTCTGGCAATTGAGCGGGCAACTGGATGAATACTTTATGGTGCGGGTGGCGGCCCTTTACCAAGAACTCACCACTGATGCCGCAACCCTCAGCCCGGATGGGCTCAACCCGGCTCGCCAATTGCAACAGGTGAGGGCCGCGTTGCTACCGCTCTTAGAACGGCAACAAGCCCATGAGATCCGTCAGATCTGGCCCCGATTGGCTGAACAGGGGTTGGGGTTGTGCCCTTATCATCGCCTCAGCGATCGCCAACAGACCCGCCTCCAGCACCGATTTGAGCAGGAGATTGCCCCGATGCTGGGGCCTTGGGTTTACCCACCCGACCCAAACCAGCCAGATTTTTCTGGCCTCAGTTTGCATTTAGCGGTGGCGGTGCAGTCTCGCCAAGATTGGCGTTGGGCCTGGGTCACGGTGCCTCGCATCCTGGCTCGGTTTGTGGCCTTAGGGGACCCGTCCCCCGATCAGGTTTGGACGGCAGTGCCCCTGGAACAAGTGATTGCAGCCCATGCCTCCATGCTGTTTCCGGGCTATCGAGTCGGGGCCGTGGTGCCCTTTCGGGTGACCCGCAGTGCTGACTTAGGACTAGTTGACAGCGAGGCGGACAACTGGATGGCCTTGGTGGAATCGGGCGTACAGCAGCGATCTCAGCAGGGCCAAGCGGTGCGGCTAGAGGTCACGGCGGCAATGCCTGCGGGGTTGCGATCGCAATTGCGCCAAACCTTGGGGTTGACCGACGATGATGTCTACCCACTACTGGGGTGGCTCAGCTATGGGGAATGGATCGAGCAAGTGGATCGCCACCGCCCCCAACTTCGGGCTCCGGCCTGGCCCTCGGCACCGTTATCTTGGCCCAGCTCACGTCCGGCGATCTCCCCTTGGCAATTGAGCCTACCCCCCACGGAAAATATACTGGCCCGGCTCCGGGAAGAGGACCTGCTGATCCACCTGCCGTACCAGTCCTTTGGGGCGACGGTGGAGGCTTTTGTGGCGGCAGCGGCGGCGGACCCAGCCGTATTGACCATCAAAACCACCCTCTATCGCACCGCTGGGGATGTGCCGATGGTGCGATCGCTGTTGCGGGCTGCCAAAGCTGGGAAACAGGTGGTGGTTTTGGTCGAACTGACGACCACCTTGGACGAGTCCAGTAACCTGTATTGGGCGCAAAGCCTTGAAAAAGCCGGAGCCCATGTGGTGTATGGGGTAGTCGGGCTCAAGACCCATACCAATTTGGTGCTAGTGGTGCAGCGACTGGGGGACACCATTCATCAGTATGCCTACATTGGCACTGGGGACTATTTACCTCGCCGTCCCCAGCCCTATGCTGATTTGGGTTTGCTGACCTGTTGCCCGGAGATCGGCACCGACCTCAACCATCTGTTTAATTTTTTGACCGGTTACTCTCGCCACGGCACCTATCAGCAGTTACTGGTGGCTCCGGTGACGCTGCGATCGCACCTGCACAGTCTGATTGACCAAGAGATTCGCCATGCCCAAGCGGGGCGACCCGCCCAGATCCTGGCTCAGCTCAATGTACTGGCCGATCCAGAGATGATCGACGCCCTGTACAAAGCCTCCCAGGCGGGGGTCACCATTGCGCTAGTGGTGCGTGGGGTCTGCTGCCTGCGACCAAGGGTACCAGGGCTGAGCGATCGCATTCGGGTGGTCAGCATTTTGGGTTGCCACGTGGAACACAGCCGCATCCTCTACTGCCACAATAACGGCGACCTCCAGATTTATATTGGCAGCGCTGATTGGACGCCCAAGGGGCTAGACCATCGCATTGAAGCCCTGGCACCGATCCGTGACCCCGCCTTACAGTTGCAGTTACACCGGTATCTGACTTGGTGGTTAGCCGATACCCAAGATGCTTGGCAGTTAGAGGCTGATGGCCGCTACAGTCGCTGTTGCCCCGAACCGGGTGAGTCACCGTTTAGCGCCCAGGCAGCCATGGCCAGAGCGGTGAGCCCCAACCCGAGACCCTAGGGGGGTGCCGATCAATACCCCCAACCCATCTATGAGCAATCGTGAAACCCTCACCTCTGAGGGTGATTAGGGGGGCATGGCTGCTCTTTAGGAGATTTCCAGAAAAGACGATACCCGTAGGGCGGGTTTGGATGAAACAGGCTTTCCCCAAGACCGTCGGGATCATCAGGAGCGTAGGGATCAACGTACAATGGGCATGCCGTATTTGTGGTTGCTCTGAACCATATGTCCCACTCGACCGACGTGACAACCCTAGGCCGATGGATGGCTGCCGATTTTAGCAATCAGGCCCAGGCCATTGAAAATCCGCCCCTATTTGCCCATATTCGGGTCTGTATGCGGCCTTTACCCTATGGGTTACTCGAAGGGGTGAGTCTGTATTTAGAGCAAGCCTACGATATCGCACTCAATCAACCCTATCGGGTAAGGGTGCTACGACTGATCACCGTTGACGAACATATTGAGATCGAGAACTATCGCATTGCAGAGGAGGAGCGGTTTTACGGCGCTAGCCGCAACCCGGAACAACTCCAACAATTAGCGGCAAATCAGGTGGAGAGAATGCCGGGGTGTAACTTTATGGTGGAATGGACGGGTCAGGGCTTCCGAGGCCAGGTTGAGCCCGGCAAGGCCTGCCAAGTCATCCGCAAAGGCAAATGTTCTTACCTAGACAGCCACTTTGAAATAGATGCCCAAACCTTCATCAGTTGGGATCGAGGGCGTGATCCCGAGACCGATGAACATCTTTGGGGAGCCCTCGCCGGCCCCTTTGAATTTACCCGCCGGACCAACTATAGTCACGAAATATCGACCCGTTAAGGCCATGGATCGGGCATCAGTCCGATTTTGAAATGCTGCCACAGCCTCCACCCAGCTCCACTTCGTGGTCGAAGCCCCCGGCTCTGGCATCGTCACCTCAATTGAGCTGCTGTTCCCACCCTTTGTTCAGACCCAAGCCGAACAGCAATCCCTCCAAGGCACAGGGCTGGAGCTGCCCATCAGTCAAAAATTTACCCCGTCGCTATCCTTTGCACCAACCTTCGAGAAGGCGCAGCGGGGTTAGCGCAAGCCCCCTTGGCCAAAGCCCAGATTTTGACGTTGAACCGATTATGGTTCTAGCCGCGATCGCCCAGCGCCGCCAGGCCCATTAATAATCTGGAGCCTGGCTGGGCTGGCTACACCAAGGCCTGAAATGCCGACCATTGGCTAATGTCTTCCACCAGGGAGCGGTAGCCCTGCACATTGGGATGAAGGCCGTCCCCAGAGAGGCGCGATCGCCACCAGATCTCGCCCCGCCCTAGCCATAGATCAAACACATCTAAATAGGGAATTTGCCGCTGCTGGCAGGCCCGTCGCGTCATTTCTTTGTAGCGATACTGGTCGCGGTGGCTGTAATACAGCACCTCCGCAAAGGGCATGTGTCCGGCCCACACCGGCGTCATGCCCACAAATAAGACCGGACCCAGATCTTGAGCTTGATCTAGTAGCGCCGCGATTTCAGCCTGAAAGCAGGCCTCATCGGTATAAGGGCGGCCATCGGGTTTACCCACCCGAGCCGAGTCATTCACCCCCACCGACAGCATCACCACATCCGGCAAGCGATTGCGCAGCTCCCCTCGGTACCGAAACTCGCTGTCGAGACGTTGGGCCACCAATTTCACCCCATCTCCCCGCACCCCCAGGTTGTAGACCGCGTGGCCAGGGGTCTCTGGCTGCAACCAGCGGCGGCGCAAGCGCTCCACCCATCCCCCCCCTTCGGGATCGCCGTAGCCATAAACCAAGCTGTCACCCACGGCGACAATACGCTTTGGCTTTGAGGCCAACAAGGGAGAATGGGTCACATCGGCAATGGGTAAAGTGACAGTCATACCGCCAATAGGTACTGTTAATTAAGCGCTAGCGAAAGGGGTTGGTCCACTCGTCGTAACGCATTACTGGACTTGCATCGGACTGTACCACCCCCAGGAAATCTTTTCAAATTTTCACCAAAAGCAACATATCCACATGTTGATGCCATAGCGTGAAAAAGGACCTGGTTTTTGGCCATTTCTAACCCTGGCGAATCATCGCTGAGTTCCCTGCCTGAGGTTACTGCTATGCTGAGTAACTAAGCGTTAATCTTCTAACAGAGCCCCGATGGCACAACCTCCCTCCCCCTTTGACAGCCAGCAAGTGATGCGCCGCACCGAAGATTTGGTCAATGCGGCCTCCAATCGATACCGCATTACCGTGCAGGTGGCGAATCGGGCCCAGCGCCGCCGCTACGAAGAATTTGAATCCATGGATGAGAACCGCATGAAGCCGGTGTTGCGGGCCATTATCGAGATGTCAGATGAGCTGACCCAGCCTGAGATTATTTGCGAATAGTACGCCGCCCATTCATTTGACCATGGGCCGCTATTTAAAAGCAGGAAAAGGGTGGCGTTTGGGTTGGAACCCAGACGCCCCTTTGTTTAAGGGTCTGATCGGGGGCGATGACTGGGCGATCGAAATGACCGCCACCGAGTTTCAGGACTTTTGCCGCCTCGCTCCCCAACTGGCCGAGACCATGGCGACCATGGCCGCCGACTTGATGGATGCAGAACGCCTCACCTGCGAAGCTGAAAGCGAAACTCTCTGGCTAGAGGTCGAAGGCTACCCCCACGCGTTTGAATTACGCGTCCTGCTCTTGACGGGGCGGCAAGCAGAAGGCGGATGGCCTGCCACTGTAGTCTCTGAGCTGCTGCAAGCCTTACCTGGGCTGATGGTCTGCTGAGCCATGACCTTTGTCGCAGTCGCCAGTCCAGTTCGGACAAGACTGCGAGCCCCTTTACTTTTGCGCTAGGCATCAGAGCGATCCGAGAGGTCCTCAGCAAAGGGGCCAGCGCTATACCTTTGGCAGAAGATTACGACGTGTAAAAATCCATCGCCTCAGGCCCAGCACCGCCCGAAATTTGCCCCATAAGTGAGGGGATGGGGCATAATCAGCCATAGTTCGACCGCAGGTGGGATGCATTGCGATGAGGATCAAGGTAACCAGTGACACGTTTTTCAAGCTCTCTCCCCGGATGTCGAGTGAACTGACCGCCGCAGAAAAGGTCTTGGTCAGAAATGGGACTGAATTTGAGGTTGAGTTTTATACGGAGGTGGCAGGGGATCACCTGAAACTCGAACTTGCCAATGTCACCCTAGGCAACCCGCCGACGTTTTCTTGGTACGTCTATAAGCCTGATGTGCAAGTCACCGGGTCATCGGTAAAGCTAACGGTGACCAGTGACACCCTGTTCAAACTCAAACCCACCCTCTCTAGTGAGCTGTCGGACAACGAAAAGGTCTTTATTAAAAACGGCACAGAGTTTGAGCTGCAGTCCTTTTTGCCCGCTGCGGGTAACCACGTGCGGATCGCGATCGCCAATGCTTTTTTAGGCCCCGACAACCGCAACACCTGGTACGCCTACAACCCCGACATCAAAATCGACGGTCAGAAAATTGATCTGCGGGTGGTTAGCGACACCCTTTTCAAAGCCAAGCCGCTGATGTCTAGGCAACTGACGAGCCAGGAAAAGGTCTTCATCCCCAACAAGACCGTTTTTGAGCTCTCCTCCTACGCTCAGATGGAGGGCAGCCACGTTAGAGTCGCCCTTTCAGGGGCCTTCTTAGGTCCCGACAACCGCAACACCTGGTACGCCTTTGGCCCTGACATTCAAATCGAGGGCACCGAGAAAGATAACAAACCCAATGACAGCAACCCGGCTGCCAACCAAACCCCAGCCAACCCTAGGGATCGGGGCCAAGGGCTACGGTTTCCTGGTTTTAGTGGGGTCTACTACACCAATGACCCCGTCATTGCCGGGGGCAATTTTACTTGGGGAGAAGCCACCCATGGCGGCACTCGGATTCCGGTCAGCGCCGACGTGGTGTACGGCATGATCCGGGTGGCCAAGGCGATGGAAGAAATTCGTAAGATTGTCGGCAATCGCCCGATCCGCATCAACTCCTGGTATCGGGATCCCGCCACCAACGCCAGGGTGGGAGGGGCCAGCATGTCTCGTCATTTGGTCGGAGATGCCACGGACTTCGTGGTGTCGGGCTATCACCCCTATGACATCTTTGACAAGCTCGATCGCTGGTGGGGTTCTCGGGGCGGTTTGGCCAGCTCCACGGTGTTTACCCACATCGATGTGCGCGGCTTCCGGGCTCGGTGGGACTATGGCTTTTAAAGGGGCGATCGCTAAGGGGACAACCACAACTCTGTGCTATCCTTGTTAGGCATTAAAGAACGGGGCGTAGCGCAGCTTGGTAGCGCACCACTTTGGGGTAGTGGGGGTCGCAGGTTCAAATCCTGTCGCTCCGATTGATTGAAACCTCCCAACAATGGGGGGTTTCGCTGTGTCTGGCGTGCGACACGGACAGCAACGGGATAACCGGTAACGGTGGAGGCACTATATGGCCATTCAGAAAACGGCACTGTATAGCTCCCTGTGGGCCAGTTGCGATGAACTGCGCGGTGGCATGGATGCCAGCCAGTACAAAGACTATGTGCTGACCCTGCTGTTTATGAAGTACGTCTCCGACCGGTATGCCGGGGACCCCTACGCCATGATTGTGGTGCCTGAGGGCGGCTCCTTTGAGGACATGGTGGCCCTGAAGGGCAACAAAGAAATCGGTGACCAGATCAACAAAATCATCAGCGCCCTGGCCGCAGAGAACGACCTCAAGGGCGTGATCGATGTGGCGGACTTCAACGATGAGGACAAGCTGGGTCGGGGCAAGGAGATGGTCGATCGCCTCTCGAACCTGGTGGGCATTTTCAATGGGCTGGATCTGAGTGCCAATCGGGTGGAGGGGGATGACCTACTGGGGGATGCCTACGAGTACCTGATGCGCCACTTTGCCACGGAGTCGGGCAAGAGCAAGGGCCAGTTTTATACCCCAGCGGAGGTGTCGCGGATTTTGGCCCAGGTGGTGGGCATCACCCCCGAGACCCGCCAAGATCAGACCGTCTATGACCCCACCTGCGGCTCCGGCTCTCTGCTGCTGAAGGTGGCGGACGAAGCGCCGCGCGGCCTCACCATCTACGGCCAGGAGATGGACAATTCCACCTGGGCGTTGGCGCGGATGAACATGTTTATGCATGGCTACCCCAGCCATGAGATCTGGCGCAGCAACACCCTCTCGGATCCCCATTGGAAGGGTGACGATCAGAGCCTCAAGACCTTTGACTTCGCCGTGGCCAATCCGCCTTTCTCTTACAAGTCCTGGAGTAACGGGGTTAATGTCACCGCTGACCCGTTTGGGCGATTTGAATACGGGGCACCACCGGACAAGAATGGCGACTATGCCTTTTTGCTGCACATCCTCAAGTCGCTGAAGAGTACGGGCCAGGGGGCGGTGATTTTGCCCCACGGGGTGCTGTTTCGCGGCAATGCCGAGGCCCGGATTCGGCAAAACCTGGTGCGTCAGGGCTATATCAAAGGCATCATCGGCCTGCCGCCAAACCTGTTCTACGGCACGGGCATCCCCGCCTGCATCATCGTGCTGGATAAGGCGGGGGCGGCGGAACGGCAGGGGCTGTTTATGGTGGATGGCAGCCGGGGCTTTATGAAGGACGGCAACAAGAACCGTCTCCGCAGCCAGGACATTCACAAAATCGTGGATGTGTTTAACACCCAGACCGAGCAGCCCCGCTACAGCCGTTGGGTGCCGTTGGCGGAAATCGAGAAGAACGACTACAACCTCAACATCCCCCGCTACATCGACGCCAGCGAGCCAGAAGACATCCACGATCTGGCCGCCCACCTCAGCGGCGGCATTCCCAATCGGGATCTGGATGCTTTGGAAGCCTACTGGCGGGTGTTTCCGCAGATGCGGGCGGATCTGTTTGCGCCGGAGCGGGAGGGGTACTCGAAATTGATAATTGACAATTGTCAATTGATCATTAAGGGCCATCCAGAGTTTGAGGCCTTTGCCGATCGCACCCTGGCCCTCTATACCGACTGGTACGCGGCCCATGTTGACACGCTTAGGGGCATTGCGATCGCCGACAAGCCCAAGGCGCTGATCACTGCCCTATCGGAGGATTTGCTGCACCGCTTTACCGAGGCGGACCTACTCGATCGCTACGGCCTCTACCAAATCCTGATGGATTACTGGGCGGAGACGATGCAGGACGATGTCTATGGGTTGGTGCAGGAGGGCTGGGGGGCGGGCAAAACCCTGCGGGAGCTGGTGGCGAAGAAGGGGGAAAAGCTGAAGGAAACCCCCGACCTGACCCTGGGCAAGAAGAAGTACAAGGCGGACTTGATTCCCCCTGGGCTGATAGTGGCGCGGTACTTTGCCGACCAGCAGGCCCACATGGATGAACTCCAGGCGGATCTGGATGGCATTAGCCAGGAGCTGGAAGCGCTGATTGAGGAGCACAGCGGGGAGGAGGGGCTACTGGCGGAAGCAACGACGGATGCGGGGAAGGTGACGAAAGGGAGTCTTAAGCAATTAATAATTGATAATGAAAAATTGATAATTGGGGAGGCGGGTGAGGATTCGGAATTATCCATTATTAATTCTCAATTATTAATTGCGAAGGAATGTCGATCGCTGTTTGACCAGGAGGCGGCGATGAAGAAGGCGGTGAAGGTCGCCCAGGAAGCCTTGGACAAAGCGGTGTTTGGTCAGTACCCGAAGCTGAGTGAGGATGAGATTAAAACCCTGGTGGTGGCGGACAAGTGGCATGCCACGCTGAAGGGGGCGATTACGGCGGAGATTGACCGGGTGACGCAGCAGTTGGCGAACCGGGTGAAGGATTTGGAGGAGCGCTACGCGAAACCGCTGCCGGAGCTGGTGCAGACGGTGGAGGAGCTATCGAGCCGGGTGGCGGAGCATTTGCAAAAGATGGGGCTGGCATGGGGTTAACCCACTACGAATTTTCAGCCCATGCCTTACAGGAGATGAAGCGGAGATCGATTCCCCTTGCCGTCGTGGAAGCTATTCTCAGTGAGCCTGATCAGGTGGTGTCGGGGCGGGATGGTCGCACGATTTATCAGTCGCAAGTAGACAATGAAGAGGGCAAGACGTATTTGGTGCGCGTGGTGGTAGATGGAACGCTGGTCACTGCTTTAGTGATTACGGTGTATCGGACGAGCAAGATACAGAAGTATTGGAGGGCGGAATGAAAATCATCTATGAACCAGCGGTGGATGTGTTGCGCATTTTGTTTCAGGAGGTGCCTGTTGCAGAGAGTGATGAGGATGCGTCGGGAATCATTTTCGACTATGACGCGGCGGGTAATGTGGTGGGTTTGGAGGTGCTATCGGCATCAAAGCGGGTGGATAATCCGCAGTCGATGAGTTACGTGATTGAAACGGCAAAGACGGCAAGCTAACGAGCCGGGTGGCGAAGCACCTGAAAAAGATGGGGTTGGAGTGGAATTAATAATTGATAATTAATAATTGATAATTGTCAATTGTCAATTATTAATTATTAAGGTGGCTGGATCTGAATAGAACAATAAGGGGGCGGTGGGGTTGATGTGTGCGACACGTCGCACATTTTTGAGATAAGGGTGGGGTAGTGCTGTGGCCTCACGTTTCGATTGGTCAGAAGGCATCTGACCAATCGACGAAGCTATTGAGGGAAGGGAAACAGGGCAATTTATGGGAACCATTCAACCAGCTTCAGACAGAGCCTATCAGGACTTTTTACAGGCGATCAAAAGCCAGGTGGTGCAAAGCCGGATTGGGGCTGCACGGGCGGTTAATCGGTCTTTGATTGGGCTTTATTGGTCGTTGGGACAACTGATTGTAGAGCGACAGGCGGCGTTGGGCTGGGGCAAGGCAGTGGTGGAACGGCTGTCGGCTGACCTGAAAGCTGAGTTTCCTGAAATGAGAGGTTTTTCTCCCCAGAATCTGTGGCTGATTCGCCAGTTCTACACGGAGTATCAGCAAATGCCAAATCTCCAACAGCTTGTTGGAGAAATTCCCTGGGGGCACAACATTCTGATTATGCAGCGGATTAAGGATGAGACGGCCCGACGCTATTACCTGGAGGCCACGGCTCGTCTGGGCTGGACGCGCAATGTTCTGCTGAATCAAATCAAGGCAGGAGCCTACGAGGTCAGCCTGCAAGACAAGAGCCACAATTTTGCGGCGGTGCTGCCGGAGTATCTGGCGGAGCAGGCAGAGGAAACCCTGAAAAGCCAGTACAGTCTGGAGTTTTTGGGACTGACCCAGGCAGTACATGAGCGGGATTTGGAGCGCAGTCTGCTGGCTCGACTGAAGGATTTCATGATTGAGCTGGGCTATGGCTTTTGCTTCATTGGCAGCCAGTATCGGCTCACCCTGGGGGAGAACGAGTATTTTCTAGATTTGCTGTTCTACCACCGCTTTTTGAAGTGTCTGGTAAGGAATTGATAATTGACAATTAATAATTGATAGAGGGTTGAGGGGTTGGTGGCTAGGATCTTAGTGGAGCAAAGGGGGCAGAAAGAAAGATGAGTATCGTAATTTCTGATGATCTGCTGGCGGCAACTCGCATGACCGAGGCGGAAATGTGCCAGGAAATTGCAATTTTGCTGTTTCAAAAAGAGAAGTTCACGCTGGCTCAAGCTAGCCGCTTTGCTGGGATGCACCGGGTCGCCTTTCAGCATGTTTTGGCCAGTCGTCAAATTCCGATTCATTATGACGTTGGTGATTTTGAACAAGATATTGAGAACCTCAAGGAGCTAGGCCGGTTGTGATTATTGTGAGTGACACATCACCCATCAATAACCTGGCCGCCATTCAAGCCCTTGACCTACTCAGGGAGCTATACGGAACCGTTGTCATCCCAGAGGCGGTTTACCACGAATTAACTGATCCTGATTTTCCTGTAGCCGGATCAATCGAAGTGCAAACGCTGGAATGGATTCAATGCCAAGCGGTCACAAATTCCGCAATGATTGAGGCGCTGAGCAATGACCTTGATCCGGGAGAAGCTGAAGCCATTGCCCTAGCAATTGAAATCAAGGCTGACCAAGTACTCATTGATGAACGACGTGGACGCTTGATTGCTGCAAGGCTAAATCTCAATTGCACGGGTGTGCTAGGGGTCTTGGTAGAAGCTAAAGCGCAGGGCTTGATTCCGGCAGTAAAGCCCTTATTGGATGCACTGATTGACCAGGCTGGCTTTTGGATTGCTCAGCCGTTGTACGACCGTGTGCTTCGGTTTGCAGAGGAGAACGAAAGTGAGTAATTCTCAATTATCAATTGCCAGAGGGCAAGTTAATTAACAATGGACAATTGATAATTAACAATTAGGGAGAATCGTGAACGTGTCAAATTATCAATTATCAATTAATAATTATCAATTGCCCGACGGGTATAAGCAGACTGAGGTTGGGGTGATTCCTGAGAATTGGGAGACTTGCCCTTTAGGAAATGCATTAAGCTTACCTCCGAAGTATGGAATCAATGCTGCTGCTGTTCCGTATCACGGCAATCATCCTGCATATATAAGAATCACGGACATCTCAGAGGATGGACATTTTAAGCCGGAGAAATTAGTCGCTGTTGATCATCCGGACTCAAATCAATATTTTCTTGAAGATGGTGATTTAGTTTTTGCTCGAACAGGGGCTAGCGTTGGCAAGTCATACTTGTATGACCCTAATGACGGGAAACTTGTTTATGCAGGATTCTTAATCAAGATACGGCCAGATCCAAGCCTACTGTTACCATCATTTCTTTCCCAATTTGTACAAACTCAAGCTTAGTGGAACTGGGTTCAGGTCATGTCCATGAGGAGTGGGCAACCTGGTATTAATGGCAATGAGTATGGACAATTATTACTACCTTTACCTCCTGTAGAAGAACAACGCTCGATCGCCCAAGCCCTATCCGACGTAGATGCCCTGATCGCCGCG
>JAQCKL010000056.1 GCA_027592485.1 Cyanobacteriota bacterium | reverse complement strand
CGACTCGCGTAGCGATTTTGACACCGAATAACTTTTCAAACATCCTCTAAACTCGTAGCGATCGCCAGCCACCGGCCTAAACAGTTGGGCAGCATTGTCCGCTCACCTCACCAACAGGGTGTCCCTGCGATCTGACGGCACTGTTGTCACCACCCCATGCAGGACTATGTCTCACCTTCGCCACCGGTTTTCGTTCATCCCTAAGATTGCTCACGGGTCGCCCGCCGAAAAGGCGCTGGTCCTCACCTCAACGCTTGCGCTAGTCGGATTGCCGATAATGGCGACAACGGCTTGGGCCACCTGGCAAGACAGTCCCAAAGTTGTCCTGGATGAAGCGTGGCAAATTGTTGAAGACACTTACGTTGATCCCAGCTTTAACCAGGTGGACTGGCTCACAGAGCGACAGACCCTGTTGGGCCAAGAGTACACCTCCCAGGAAGCTGCCTATGCCGCCCTCGAAGAAATGCTGGCAAAGCTAGACGATCCCTACACTCGCTTCATGACGCCAGAGGAGTTTCGCGCCTTTTCCAATCAAACCGACGGACAACTCGTCGGCGTCGGCATCCAACTCACTCTCGACCCCGAGACCCAAGCCCTGACGGTCGTACAGCCCATTGAGGACTCCCCGGCGATGGCCGCTGACATTCAACCGGGCGATCGCATCGTGCAAATTAATGGCACCTCTACCCGCGACATAACCGTGGAAGCTGCCGCTGACCAGATTCGGGGTGAAACGGGCACAACGGTCGATCTCCTCATTCAGCGCCACGATACGGCTCCCTTTACCGTCACCCTCAGTCGTGCCCGCATTGATGTCCCGGTCGTGCATTCAGCCCTGCGGGAATCGGACGGTCAGCCCATTGGCTATATCCGCTTGAGTGAATTTAATGGCCAGTCTGCTGAGCAAATGGAGAAGGCGATTAAATCACTGGAACAGCAACAGGTTAAGGGTTATGTGCTCGACCTACGGAACAATCCGGGGGGCAGACTTGACCAAGCCATTAAGATCGCCCGGATGTGGCTGAATGAAGGCGCGATCGTCCGCACCGTAGACCGAAATGGCCATGCTGAACAGGCCAGCGCAAATCAGACCGCGATCACCCATAAGCCCCTAGTGGTACTGGTAAACGGCAACTCAGCGAGCGCCAGCGAAGTGCTCACGGGGGCACTGCAAGATGACCATCGGGCCACGGCAGTGGGCACCCAAACCTTTGGCAAAGCCCTCGTGCAATCCGTAAACCCCCTGGCGGATGGATCGGGGCTAAACGTCACGATCGCCCACTACTACACCCCTTCTGGAGCCGACATTAATCACAAGGGCATTACGCCGGACGTGGTGTCGGAATCACCGATTGAGGCCCAACAGAATTTGTGGATGCACCCCGATCGCCTCGGTACTGAGCAAGATGCCCAGTATGTGTCGGCCCTAGAGCAACTCCGGCGGGTGATCTCTGCGGCTCCCCCATCCCCATCCATGCTCAACGCCGCCCAACCGCATTCTAGACATTAGCTCGCTGCACGATTGCGAGGGTGAATTGGGTGGGGCCGCCATGGTGTCACGGTGCAGATTGTTCCTAGCCTATCGCCACCCCGCACCCTTGCATCAGCCCAGCGCCCTGGGATCGGGTGCGATCGCCCTAGCATTCCTGATAGGCTGAAGCAGGGCTGCTGAGGGGAAAATCATCCCGCCAGATTCCCCGACCCCAGGCGATGCGATCCCGATTCCCTGGGGTGGTTAAGCCCGATAATTTTGATGAGAACAGACAGGCAATGGTAGCGGTGCAGACCTTAGAGACCCCCACAGTATTTCCCCTCGCCGCCGTTGTGGACCAAGACGCCATCAAGATGGCCCTGCTCTTGGCAGCGGTGGACCCAGGGCTGGGGGGCGTGGTGATTGCCGGTCGGCGGGGGACAGCCAAATCGGTGATGGCGCGGGCGCTACACCAACTGCTGCCCCCCATTGAGGTGGTTTCTGGCTCCTGCTGTAATGCCGATCCCAGTGAGACCCAAGATTGGGACGACGACACCCGCCAGCGCTTTGAGGACGGCACAGATCTAGCGGATCTGCCCACCAAAGTAGTGCCCGCCCCCTTCGTGCAAATCCCCCTGGGGGTGACCGAAGACCGGTTGCTGGGGGCCGTGGATGTGGCCAAATCGATTCAGGCGGGGGATACGGTGTTTATGCCCGGTCTCCTAGCCGCCGCCAATCGAGGGGTCCTCTATATCGACGAAATCAATCTGCTAGATGACCAGATTAGCAACCTGCTGCTGGGGACCCTGACGGAACAGCGCAATCAAATTGAACGGGAGGGGATCAGCTTTCAGCATCCCTGCCAGTCGCTGCTGGTGGCCACCTATAACCCCGACGAGGGGCCGCTGCGGGATCACCTGCTGGACCGGATTGCGATCGCCCTCTCCGCCGATCGCCCCTTGACCCTAGAGGGACGGGTCGAAGTAGTAGAGCAGTCCACCCAGTATGCCAATGATCCCCAGGCCTTTTTAGCCAACTACGCCGACGACATCGACAATCTCAGGACCCAAATCATCCTGGCGCGGGAATGGCTCAAGGACGTGCAGATTACCCGAGAGCAGGTGCAATACCTGGTGATCGAAGCCCTGCGGGGGGGCGTGCAGGGCCACCGGGCCGAGCTGTTTGCGGTGCGGGTGGCGAAGGCCCATGCGGCCCTAGAGGGGCGGGCCACGGTCACGGCGGATGATCTGCGGGTAGCGGTGGAGCTAGTGATTTTGCCGAGGGCGATCGCCCTGCCCCCGCCCGACGACGAGCAGCAACCGCCGCCGCCGCCACCACCCCCCTCCAACGACGACCAAAACGACGAAGAGTCCCCTGACGATCAAGACAACGAGGACGACAAGGAAGATCAGGAAGACGAGGATCCCGACCAGCCCGAAGATCCACCCCCCAGCCTGCCCGAGGAGTTTGTCTTTGACCCCGAGGGCATTGTGCTCGATCCGTCGCTGCTGCTGTTTGCCCAATCCTTGACCCGCCAGGGCAAGTCCGGCAGTCAAAGCACCGTGATTTCAGAAGATCGGGGCCGCTACATCAAGCCGATGCTGCCCCAGGGACCGGTGCGGCGGATTGCGGTGGACGCCGCCCTGCGCGCCGCCGCCCCCTACCAAAAGGCCCGCCGCGCCCGTCAACCCCATCGGCGCGTCGTGGTAGAACAATCCGACATTCGCGCCAAGAAGCTGGCCCGCAAAGCCGGATCGTTGATTATTTTTGTGGTGGATGCCTCTGGGTCCATGGCCCTCAACCGAATGCAGTCGGCCAAAGGGGCGGTGATGGAGCTGCTGACGGAGGCGTACCAAAATCGAGATGAGGTGGCGTTGATTCCCTTTCGAGGGGAGCAGGCAGAGGTGTTATTGCCGCCCACCCGCTCCATTGCCATGGCCCGCCGCCGCCTGGAGCGCATGCCCTGTGGCGGTGGCTCCCCCTTGGCCCATGGCCTCACCCAAGCGGTGCGGGTGGGGACCAATGCCCAGCAATCGGGGGATATTGGCACGGTGGTGATAGTGGCAATTACCGATGGTCGCGGGAACATTCCCCTGGCTAGATCCCTCGGAGAGACTATAGACAGTGAACAGAAACCCGATATCAAGCAGGAGCTGCTGGACATTGCCAGCCGCATTCGGGCCACGGGTTTCCAGCTCTTGGTGATTGATACCGAACGCAAATTTGTTTCCACTGGGTTTGGGCGAGAATTGGCCAAAACCGCTGGGGGCAAATATTACCAGCTCCCTAAGGCCACCGACCAGGCGATCGCCGCCATGGCACGGGGGGCGATCGCCGATATGAAGGGCGGGTCGGTATAAAAGCGGGTAAGACACCCCTTACAGAACCGGTAAATCACCGATAGCGTATTCCTAGGGCACCCCTTTAGAATCAGGTGTTCCCGCCGACCATGCACTCTACCTTGATGCCACCGTTCTTATGGAGCGTCCCCCCATTCCTTCTGAAACCCACCGGGTGCTGGCGGCCATTGTGGTCACCGATGCCGTCAGCTTTAGTGCCCGCATGTCAGAGGACGAAGAAGGCACCCTAAGACTGATTCAGCGGGATCTGCATCTGATGGGAGAACTCTGCGAACAAGCCGGGGGGCAGGTGCTGAAGTCCACTGGGGATGGTTTGTTACTGTCATTTACCAGTGCCGTCCAAGCGGTGAGTTGCAGCCAAACCATTCAAACGCAATTGGCTGAATTGGCCAAGGGGAGAGCGCCCCAGGACTCTTTACAACACCGGATCGGCATTCATCTGGGCGATATGTTGTTCAGCCACTCTGACGTCTTGGGCAATGGGGTGAATATTGCGGCTCGCCTACAAACCCAATCGGTGCCGGGGGGAATTTGTATTTCCCAGACCGTCTATGACGTGGTCAAAGCCCGACTCGATTTAGAGGCTCAATTTTTGGGGCCACTGCACCTCAAAAATATTCGTGAACCAGTAGCCGCTTACCAAATTCCACCCGTGGGCATTGCCCCAGAGGAGGCTGTGACCGGGGCTGACCCTCTTGACGTTGCCGTTCAGTCCCTCAAGCAAGATCCGGATCGAAACCGGGTGAAGAAACTGTTGTTTGGCACCCGCCAAAGCGTCTGGGAAAATGACCCTACGGTCCTCGCCCGGTTTGAATTACAGGAGCTCCTGCAGGCCCTGTTGCAACGCTACCCCACCTTAGATGCCCTAGAAACCGCCTTCCATAGCATCGTAGCCCGCCTCAATCGCCAAACCAGTTACCTGGCCGTTGCCAGTCGCATCCTGATGGCGGTGCAGCCTGTGTATGACCAGCGCCGGATTCAAACCTCGCCCCCTGCCGAACAGACCGCCATGAGTGTGGCCGTGGATGCCACTGCGATCACCGATGGTGAGTCTATTTATCAAAAAATTGCCCTGCAGCTAACCGCATCTCCCCAAGCAATCCGGATTCGCAAGCTCCTCCACAGCATCGTCAACAACCGTTGGGAAAACGATCCGGCCATCTTGACTCAACAGGAGATGGATGGGTTGGTGGCCAGTGTTTACAAAATTGCCCCCACCGTCAAAGAGCTGTCTTACCATCTCGATCGCATTGTTAATCGACTCAGCCGTCAGGATCACTATGCCCGCATTGCCGAAACCATTGTGGGCGTCTTCCAGCAGCTTTACGGCTTGGAAGAAGGCACGGTATTAGCCAAGGTTGAGGATAAAACCAGTCTAAACATCAGTCCACATCCGGTTCAAGTAGAGACAGGCTTAGCCGCAGATGGTTTAGCCGCAGATGAGAATGAGGAACATACCCTCGGGGACCCTCACCTGAGTACCCAGACCCGCTGGGAAACCATGCCGACGGAGGGGATGACCCGAGCCATCACGATCCCCCCTGGGATCGCCCCCCCCAAGATCCCTGCGGAACCCCTCGTCTCTCCCCGCGATCGCAGCGAACTTTTTGCCCTGCGCCTCGAAATCATGCGCTACACCAATCCCCTGCGGGCTAAGATTTTGTTGCTGTCTACCATCCGCAGCCCGTTTACCTTTACCCCCCAAGACTGGCGCTTACTCAAAGCCAAAACCCTAGACAATTTACTGCAAGAGACCTTTGAGTACTGCCCTAGTTTTGCGGATCTCGAAGGCAAACTCACGATCATTGCTAGCTGTCTCGACAACCATCACGCAAACACCCAAGCGGCCGGCGCGATCCTCCAAGCGATGAAACCCTATTACGCAATCTAGTAGGCTATAAGAAAGCCCCTGATTTCTAGCACTCCCCCTATCGCAGCCCCTATCCTTAACTGCGATAAACTGCCGTCAGCATTTGTCCTGTCATCAACTTCCATGGATCCGCAGGAACTTCTAGATCGTTATGCTGCTGGTGAAATTCACTTCCGGGGCATTGCCTTGATGGGGGCAGATTTATCAAATCGAGACTTGATCGGAGTCGATTTGCATAAGGCCGATCTAGAAAATGTCGACCTGACCCTGGCCTATTTGAATCGAGTCAACCTTCAGCAAGCCAACCTCAGCCGTGCTCAACTGCCAGGGGCCAACCTCAACCAAGCGATCTTATCCAAAGCAAATCTCGCCGACGCCAACCTCCATGGGGCCAGCCTGCAAGGGGCCGACTTACGCAGTGCCCAGTTCACCCTGGCGGACTTGATGGATGCCAATTTGATGGACGCCGATCTGCGTAATGCCGATTTAAGCGGGGCAAACCTCACCGGCGCTTGTCTCCGGGGAGCCAATTTCCGCCAAGAAAAACGCCAATATGGTGCAAATTTGCGGGGAGCCAATCTGCACCAAGCCGACCTAGAGGGGGCCAATCTACGGGGGGCGGATTTGGCCTTCGTCAACTTGAGCTATGCCAATCTCACCGCAGTCAGCCTGCGGGGGGCAGACCTCCATGGGGCGAATCTGATGGGTGCCCGGCTGGTGGACGCCAATATTGCCGATGCCATCCTGGCGGGAGCCAATCTCCAGCGGGCCAACCTCACCGGCGTTAGCGCCAACCGCACCAACTTTTCGGGGGCGAATCTGGCCCAGGTGCAGCTGATGGGGGCGCGTCTCATCGAGGCCAAACTCAGTCAAGTCAACCTGGTCAAGGCCAACTTAACCCAAGCCCAGATCAATCGCAGCGATTTGAGTCGTTCAGACTTGACCGGCGCTAATTTACAGCAGGCCAGCCTGGTAGAAGCCTACTTGGGCCGCACCAATCTGGAGGAGGCCAACTTAACCGAGGCGATTTTGACCCGAGCTGAGATGAGCAGCGCCAACCTTTTAAATGCCATTCTGGCCGGAGCCACCATGCCCGATAACAGCCGACACTCCTAAAAAAAACACAGCCTGGGCAAGGGCGAGCCATCCCAATAGAGGCATCAGATTATTTGATGCTTTTCATATAAAAAGCAAATGCGTTAATTTTTGTTGCCCCCAATCCAAGTGTTTGCTTCTTATTTGTTGCAAATTGTTAAGCATGTATTTAGCTCCCTAAGCGGGGCGTTCTTTTCTGTTACAACGACGATAGGACAAGTAAACAAGCGGATCTGGGGAAACGCCCCCTTAAAAGAGATAGAGCCGTTTGTAAAGGCTTTTTTGAATATCTCTGGTTCCTTAGAGCCCTTCCCCGCATCAAGCTTACGCATCACTAAGGAGTCGTCCCTGCATGTTCACCCACGTCAAGCCCACTGTTCGCCACGTTGTCCCTGATGAATTGAAAGGGCGATCGCTGGTCAGAGTGGTCTATGTGGTCTTGGAGCCCCAGTACCAGAGCTCCCTGTCAGCGGCGGTGCAAGCCATTAACGCCCACAGCCCTGACATTGCCATAGAAATCAGCGGCTATTTAATTGAGGAACTCCGCAGCGAAGAAAACTACGTTGCCTTCGAGCGGGACGTTGCCAAGGCGAATATCTTCATCGCCTCGCTGATCTTTATTGAAGACCTAGCTGAAAAGGTGGCGACAGCAGTCGCCCCCCACCGCGATCGCTTGGATGCAGCGGTGGTGTTTCCATCCATGCCCCAGGTGATGCGCCTGAATAAGCTGGGCAGCTTCTCCATGGCGCAATTGGGCCAGTCCAAGAGCGTCATCGGCGAATTCATGAAGAAGCGCCGCAAGCAACAGGGCAGCGGTTTTGAAGACGCCATGCTGAAGCTGCTGCGCACCCTGCCCAAGGTGCTGAAGTATTTGCCGGTGGAAAAGGCCCAGGATGCCCGCAACTTCATGCTCAGCTTCCAGTATTGGTTGGGGGGCTCGGCAGAAAACCTGGAAAACTTCCTGCTGATGCTGGCCGATCGCTATGTGATCAACCCCGATAGCAAAGCGGGCACCAAGACCCTGTCATCCTTGCAATATGCCGATCCCGTCACCTTCCCTGACGTAGGCATTTGGCACCCCATGGCTCCCGAGATGTTTGAGGACGTCAAGGAATACCTGAACTGGTACAACTCCCGTCGGGATATTCCGGCAGACCTGAAGGATCCCCTCGCCCCTTCCATTGGCTTGGTGTTGCAGCGCACCCACTTGGTGACCGGAGACGAGGCCCATTATGTGGCCATGGTCCAGGAAATGGAATATTTGGGAGCCCGAGTCATCCCGGTGTTCTCGGGGGGCTTAGATTTCTCCAAACCGGTGAATCAGTTCTTCTTCGATCCCCTCAATCAAGAGCACGCCATTGTGGATGGGGTGGTGTCCCTGACCGGATTTGCCCTGGTGGGGGGACCAGCCCGCCAGGATCACCCTAAGGCGATCGAAACCCTAAAACGGCTGAACCGCCCCTACATGGTGGCCCTGCCCTTGGTTTTTCAAACCACGGAGGAATGGGAGAACAGTGACCTGGGGCTGCACCCCATTCAGGTGGCCCTACAGATGGCGATCCCCGAGTTAGATGGGGCGATCGAGCCCATCGTGCTCTCCGGTCGCGACGGCATGACCGGTCGCTCGATCTCGTTGCAAGACCGCATTAGCATCATTGCCGAGCGGGCAATCAAGTGGGGGAACCTGCGCCGTAAGCCCAAGCTCGACAAGAAGCTGGCCATCACCGTCTTCAGCTTCCCCCCTGACAAGGGTAATGTCGGTACCGCCGCCTACCTGGATGTGTTTGGCTCCATCCATAAAGTCATGGAAGCCATGCAGCGGAATGGCTACAGCATCAAGGATCTACCCGAGTCGCCAGAGGCGCTGATGCTTGAGGTGATTCACGATGCCCAGGCCCAATACAACAGCCCTGAACTGAATATTGCCTACCGCATGTCGGTGCCCGAGTATGAGGAGCTCACCCCCTACTCCACGCGTTTAGAGGAGAACTGGGGAGCGCCCCCTGGGCATCTCAACACTGACGGTCAAAACCTGTTGGTGTACGGCAAAGCCTTTGGCAATGTCTTTATTGGGGTGCAGCCCACCTTCGGGTATGAAGGGGACCCCATGCGGCTGCTCTTTTCCCGCTCCGCTAGCCCCCACCATGGCTTTGCCGCTTACTACACCTACCTAGAGAAAATCTGGGGGGCAGACGCGGTCCTTCACTTCGGCACCCACGGCTCCCTGGAGTTTATGCCCGGCAAGCAAATGGGCATGTCGGGGGAATGCTACCCGGACAACCTGATTGGCACGATCCCCAACCTCTACTACTACGCCGCCAACAACCCTTCGGAAGCTACCATCGCCAAGCGGCGCAGCTATGCCGAAACCATCAGCTACCTGACGCCCCCAGCGGAAAATGCTGGGCTCTATAAGGGTCTCAAGGAGCTGAGTGAGTTGATTGGCTCCTACCAATCCCAAAAGGACAACAGTCGGGCCGTCCAAATTGTGAATGCGATCGTCGAGACGGCGCGCCTGTGTAATTTGGACCGGGATGTTCCCCTGCCTGACATCGATGGCAGTGACCTGTCCGCCGAGGAGCGGGACAATCTGGTGGGCAAGATTTACATCAAGCTGATGGAAATCGAGTCGCGCCTGCTGCCCTGTGGCCTCCATGTGGTGGGCAAGCCTCCCACGGCAGAGGAGGCGATCGCCACCCTCGTCAACATCGCCGGGTTAGACCGCGAGGAAGAAGGCATCCAAAGCCTCCAGCGCAGCATTGCCCAGAGCATCGGTCGGGATATTGATGAGATTTATGGGAATAGCGATCGCGGCGTCCTCGAAGACGTGCAATTGCTCTACGACATCAACCAAGGCTGTCGCGAAGCGGTGGCGGCCCTGGTCCATGAACAGATTGACACCGAAGGCCGGGTCTCGATGGTGTCACGGCTCAACTTCCTCAATATTGGTCGTAAAACCCCCTGGATCACGGCCCTCCAGGAGGCCGGCTATCCCAATGTGGATGCCGATGCCCTCAAGCCTCTGATGGAATTTCTGGAGGTCTGTCTAGAGCAAATCTGCGCCGACAATGAATTAGGGGCACTGCTTCAGGCCCTCGCTGGGGAATATATTCTCCCTGGACCTGGGGGTGACCCCATCCGAAACCCCGATGTGTTGCCCACCGGCAAAAACATCCACGCCCTCGATCCCCAGTCGATCCCCACCTTGGCCGCGGTACAGTCCGCCAAGATTGTGGTGGATCGCCTCCTGGAGCGCCAGCGCCAAGAAAATGGTGGGGTCTACCCCGAAACCATCGCCACGGTGCTGTGGGGGACAGACAACATCAAAACCTATGGCGAGTCCTTGGCTCAGATGCTGTGGTTTGTGGGGGCCAAGCCCGTTCCCGATGCCCTGGGGCGGATCAACAAGCTAGAGCTGCTGTCCCTAGAAGAGTTGGGTCGCCCTCGGATCGATATCGTGGTCAACTGTTCCGGTGTTTTCCGGGATCTATTCATTAACCAAATGGCCCTGCTGGACAAAGCCGTAAAAATGGCTGCGGAAGCGGACGAGCCCCTGGAAATGAACTTCGTGCGCAAACATGCCCTGGAGCAGGCGGCAGAAATGGGGGTGGACCTGCGGACCGCCGCCACCCGCATCTTCTCTAATGCGTCAGGCTCCTATGCCTCCAACGTCAACTTAGCGGTGGAAAACAGCACCTGGGAAGACGAGTCGGAACTCCAGGAAATGTACCTGAAGCGCAAGTCCTTCGCCTTCAATTCCGACAACCCTGGGGTGATGGATGACTCCCGTCAGATTTTTGAATCGGCGCTGAAAAGGGCCGAGGTGACCTTCCAAAATCTGGATTCGTCGGAAATCTCTCTGACTGATGTGTCCCACTACTTTGATTCGGACCCCACCAAGGTGGTGGCCAGTCTCCGGGAAGATGGCAAGCAGCCCGCCGCCTACGTGGCGGACACCACCACGGCCAATGCCCAGGTACGGACCCTCTCCGAGACGGTACGGCTCGATACCCGCACGAAAATGCTCAACCCCAAGTGGTATGAAGGGATGCTCTCCCATGGCTATGAAGGCGTGCGGGAGCTATCGAAACGATTGGTCAACACCATGGGCTGGTCCGCCACGGCGGGGGCGGTGGACAACTGGGTTTATGAAGACACCAATGCCACCTTCATTAAAGATCCAGAGATGTGCAAGCGACTGATGGATCTGAACCCAAATTCGTTCCGGCGGATGGTTTCCACCCTGTTGGAGGTGAATGGACGCGGCTACTGGGAAACCAGTGACGAAAACCTGGAGCGGCTTCAAGAACTGTACCAAGAGGTGGAAGACCGAATTGAAGGGGTTGAATAGGTCCCATTAATCAGGAATTTCGTTTCTCGTGATCGCAGTCGCCAGTCCGGTTAGGACAAGACTGCGAGCCGCCTTGCTTATGCGCTAGGGATCAAAGCGATCCTAGGGTCCTCAGCACAGTGGCCAACGCAAAAAGGGGGTGGGCGATGGCCCACCCCCTTTTTGTTGATTCCAACTTCCCGCACCAGCCTTAATCGCCGCCACCCTGGTCGGGGATGCCGAAGCGGTGAGATCGGCAGGACTATCCCCTCGCTGCACCACCCCCACCCAAATATATGGAGATACTGACATGGCCCTTGGTTGTGTGCAGCATGACCAGAAATGCATCGGCTAATCCCTTAATGTCGTGATGCACCCTACCGAATGGGCAGTATGGGTTTGAATTCAACCCTGTAAGTGACCGTCAAAACCCTGACAAAGTGGCTTGCAATACCAAAAAAGTGATCTCCCCACTTGTCATATGGGAGAAATGTATAGATTATTGATTAACAGATTGTTATGTTTACAAAATGATGGATTGGTTGTTGTAGAAACAATTAGACCGTTCCGTCCCAGATTGCGAACGGTGCCTCTGTTTGGATATCAACGTTTTTAAGGATGTGTGAGTACCCATGACGACACCGTCACTGGACCAATCCCAAGGTCAAGCGTCTTCGTCACAATTGGTCCAAACGGTGGCCCCCGAACCAGCCCAGCCCGTTCAGCCCCCCACAGTTCCGGCCCCCCGGCGTTGGGCACAGCGGCTGGCCTGGAGTATTGTCTTTACCGGTACGGCGATCGCCTCTGCCTTGGGCGGCGGACTCCTCGCCACCACCACACCCTTGCCCGGTTGGTTAAGCAGCGATAATACCGCTCAACCCCTTGACCTCGGCGAACTTTGGCAGTCGGGCTTTCGCTATCGGGTCACCCGCCCCGTCAATATTGTGTTGATGGGCATTGATGAAGTGCGCACAGCCGATCAATCCGAACCCGATGATTTACTGGCCGGTCGGACCGACACGCTGTTGCTGGCCCGGATCAACCCTGAGGCCGGCAAGCTCAGCGTTCTGTCCATCCCCCGTGATACCCGCGTTGAGATTCCGGGGGAAGGCACTACTAAAATCAACCACGCCAACCTAGTCGGTGGCCCTGAAGCGGTGGCTGAGACCATCCAAGCCAATCTCGGCCCCGTCCCCATTGATCGCTATGTGCGGGTGGGCACCGGTGCCTTTAAAGAGCTGGTGGACTTAGTCGGCGGCGTGCAGGTTTACGTGCCGAAGCGGATGGTGTACACCGACCATAGCCAAGGGCTCTACATTGACTTGCAGGCCGGTTGGCAAACCTTAAACGGCGACCAAGCCGAGCAATTTGCCCGCTTCCGGGCCGATGCCCAGGGGGATATTGGCCGGGTCCAACGCCAACAGATGTTGCTCAAGGCCCTACGAGAGCGCCTCACCAGCCCTCGCATCATTCCCCGCCTGCCCCAGATCATTCGGGTGATGCTGCGCTATATCGACACCAACCTCAGCCTAGAGGAAGTGTTGGCCCTAGTGACCTTTTCCTTGGAGTTGGATTCCGATAGCTTACAGATGGTGATGTTGCCTGGTCGATTTAGTGAGACCGGGGAATATAACGCCAGCTACTGGATTTTGGATGACGACGCCAGCCAGCAGGTCATGAACGACTTCTTTGGCCTAGAAACCGTGGCGTTATTGTCAAACCGCAACAATCGGGCCGTATCCCAACTCCGCATTGCCGTACAAAATGCCTCTGGCAATGAGGACGTGGCCACGGAAGTCGCTCGCCTCCTACGCCAGCAAGGCTTTGAGAATGTCTATGTCGTAGCTGATTGGCCCGGTACGGTGCGCCAAACCCAGGTCGTTGCCCAGCGGGGAGACATCCATAGCGCTGGGGTCATCACCTCTGTGCTGGGGATGGGTGAGGTGATGGCCGATTCCACTGGCAACATTGAGTCTGACCTGACAATTCGCGTCGGGAAAGACTGGTCAAGTATCACCTCAGGTACTCGGTAGCGCAATCACAGCGGCATCACGGCTTGGGAAAAGCAAGGCAAGCATATCGCAGTCGCCAGTCCGGTTAGGACAAGACTGCGAGCCCCCTTGCTTCTGTGTTGGGAATCAGAGCGGTCCTAGGTGTCCGCAGCACAGGGACCAGTACTATCCCCCTGTGCCTCAAAGACCTACTCCTGAAAGCTTTAAGCTGCTTTTCCTGTTGCGGACCCAGTCCCATAGACAGGGGTGAACCCATCAGAACACAATTTAGCAGCTCGCATATTTCAAAACCTTTTAAAAGATTGCCGATTGTTTCAAAAGCAACCCGAAAATAGTGGGCATGCTTAGTCCAAGGGAAAATTGACTCAGAGGGTTTTATAAAGATGCTTCAATCA
>JAQCKL010000055.1 GCA_027592485.1 Cyanobacteriota bacterium | reverse complement strand
ACTTGTCGCAACTTATACCCTGAGAGCTTTTATTACTTCAAGACCGACTTTTCAAACATCCTCTTAGTCATTGATGGCTTTGGGACGGGCTATTCTTCCTTAAGTGATCTCAATCGATTCCCGATTGACACCTTGAAAATCGATGAATCTTTTGTGTCAAAAATCAATCCAGACAATGAAAATACCAGCATTAACATCACCCATTCAATTATCGGACTAGCCCATAGTCTGGGGGTCAAAGTTGTCGCTGAAGGGATTCAAAATGAGGACCATATGTCCTATCTGCGGCAAGTACGCTGTGATTATGGTCAGGGTGATTTGTTTGGCAAACCATTAACTGCCGAGGCGGCAACAAGTTGGGCTGAGCAGGGATTGGATTGGCGATGGACCCCTGAAAATTCTCCGGCTTAAGGCGGTTTCCGATAATGAATATACCGGTTTTGTAGGGACCGATTTCCCCATTGGCGTTATCCCCAGGGCACCCACAAGAGGTGCCCCTATGACAGATTGCGTTTTCAATGGTGAAGGTCTCGTCTTTTCTGGGGGTCTCCTACCTCAGATGTAACGATGCATCAGTGGGAGCAGAGGACCCATTTGTTCTTGACCATTGACGGCGAGGTCACTGTGACAGAGGGTGATGCGTTCGGTGGTGCGCCCTAACAAATCCCGTAGAATCCGTTCCAAACGATCTTCATGGGCCTGCTCCAGAAACGCCATGCTCCAGGGGCGGCCAGTCCAACGGTGTAAAAAGAGCGGGTACCCAAATAGGGCATCGGTCCCCGTCAACCAGCGGGGAGAGCCAGCATCCAGCCATAGTTGCCAGCGGTGGGTCAGTCGCTGGGAGCGATATTGAAACACGGTGGAGAGAATCACCCCTTGTTGATGGCGGTTCAGGGGTTTGACCGGGAAGGGATTGGCCGTGACAATGCCCTGATGCAGGAGGGTTAGAAACCGCTCTTCAGCACGGGTGGAGAGATCAGCGTCTGCCCCCGAGCGCTGCTGCTGCCGACGCCGCTCCACTTCCCAAAAATGTTGGGCGGTTTCCATCAGTTCTCGCAGCGCCGCGAGCTGGTCATAGGGCAATACCCCCTGCCACAAAAACGTATTGATGGCGCGATCGAGCAGCATAACCGGGCTGGTTAATAGCCGTTGCTGGCGAGCCTGGCGCTGACTGGCCAGCCACTGGCGCAGGCGATTGTAGGATTCGACCGCTTGATAGCCCAGGCGGTCCCACCGGGGAAATTCGGTCACCGCTAACAAATCGGGCTGCTGGGGGTCGGGGTGGAAGCAGTGATCGACAATCAACTCCGCGCGCACGGGATCAATTTGGACCCGATCAATCCAGGGCTGGTTGGGATCCTCGGAGGGGGTTGGAAGGACGGATTGGCTGAGGACGATCAACATTTCGGCGACAGCCGCTGGATCGAGCTGTCGCCCTAGCCCCGGATAGACAAAGGGGATCAGGGTCAAGATCGCTCGGATCAGCGGACTGCTGACTAGGGGGCGCTGATCATTGAGCGATTCTACCGGAATCCCTTGGTTGATCAAGATTTTGGCGAGGGTGTAGCGGGCGATCGCGTCGAATCCGGGACCAATGACGGCAATGTCGCTGGGATGAAACCCCTGGTCTTGGACCCCCGCAATGATGGCGGCAGCGGTCTCTCTAAGTAACTGCCCACGGGAGGTGGTTTGAATCACCTGACCGGCTTCGAGGGCGGTCGGCAGCAGGGTGGGATCTTGCACCATCTGGACCCAGTCCTCGGCCCATTGCGCGGCCAAACTCTTTTCCCCGACGCCCATCAAGGTTTCGGTTGTGGTTGCCTGTTGTTGTAAAGCGATCAGGGCTTCAGGGTCGGCACCGACCCCCAGCCGGACATGACCGTTGGGGTTCCAGGTGGCAACCCCGGCGATCCCCAAGTCTAAAAAGGTCTCAACCACGGTCTGAAAGACGCGGGGATATTCATCCAGATCATCTAGGCCAAACCCCTGGAACCGTTGAGGCAGCTTGGCTTGGTAAATGGGATGGGGGAGCAAATGCCGCCAATAAAGTTCGGTGGTGATGCCGTAGGTCAGAAATCCCTGCGCTAAACAGTGATCGCGCCATTGCACCAGGGCTTCACCAATGGCCGTCCAATTGTCTGCTGGGGCGAGGCCGGGGGGGATCCCGGCAGGCAAGATCAGGGCCAAATCTTCAGCCGGAATTCCGCCCTGGGCAGCAAGCTGCAAAAAATCCAGCGATCGCCGCACGGTTTGCTGGGCGTTCCACCCAGGGACTGAGATCATTCCTGGGTCGAGTTGCGGTTGCCATAGCTGAGTCGCCAAGTCCTGTTCCGTTTCTGGACGTAAATGGAGGGGAAACTGAGGATTTAACCCTAAAGCCTCGACCAAGAGTGGCCAAAACAAAACCACCTCGTTTTGGATAAACCCGATCGGGGTGGCCGTGGTTACAGAAATTTCGGGGGGTAGATCAGTGGTGATCCGATCGACGAGGGTGAGGCGATTATCCCCATTGGCGGCTAGGCCCAAGAAAACAGCCCCCGTTAGGGGGGAACCAGGAGCCCGCTGGGCTTGGGTCGCAATATAGGCCAGCAAGCGGGCGGTTTTACCGCTGCCGGTTGGCCCTTGAATCCAAGTAAAATCGGCGGTCATGGCCACAGCTTAGGCGATTTCCAAACAACCATATCTTGATCCTGGCAGCGCAAGTTGCGTCAGCCTACAGTGCCGAATGCTCACAAGTTACCCACAGAACCCACTCTCATAGGTTATGGGATTCACCCTCCATCACCCCATAACGTCAGGAAAAGCAGGGTTTGGCTTCGAGACTACCCTAGTCAATGCGGGTCTTACCCATAACAATGGAGGGGGCCATCTTCGGAACCCTCAGGCAATTGAGTGGGTATTAGGACCTCTATGGCACGACCGATTCAACGTAAAGGCCAGGCGGCGCTGCGATCGCAGGAGCTACTGGCCTACTATCGCCAAGTCAGCACCTCCATGCTGACCGTTGTTGATGTCGAAACCACCGGTTCTTTGCCCTATCGCGGCGCAAGGGTGATTGAGGTGTCAGTCCTGCAAGGCAGCTTGGCAGAAGGCATCCAACACCAAGAAACCCACCTGATTAATCCAGGGGTGCGAGTCCCCAAAATGATTACTCGGGTCACGGGCATCACCCAGGATCTGGTCAATCAAGGGGCTTTCCCAGAAGCGGTATGGCCCAACTGTTTGGCCCGCCTAGAGCAGGGCACCTTGACCGCCCATAACCTAGAGTTCGACTACGGATTTTTGCAGGCCGAATATCGCCATCTGGAGCATACCTATGTTCGACCGGCGATGGAGCGGTTTTGCACCGTCCTGCTGTCACGGCTGCTCTTAGCCGATTTACCCTCCCGCAGCCTGCCGAACCTGGTGGTTCACTTTGGGTTTGATGTGGGCCGATCCCATCGGGCCGAGGCTGATACCAAGGCCTGCTGGCTGTTGGCAGAGCTGCTCTTGCGACAAATTCAGGCCGAATCGGATGAGGCCCTGCTGCAGCGCTTTGGGCAACAATGGATTCGCCTCGTCGAGGCGGCAGCGATCTTGGACTGCTCTCCCACCCTAGCCCAACCGTATCTAGAAGCCTGTGGGATTGACAGTCGGTTCTCGAAACGCAAGAACCACCCCCTCTACCGCCGTTGCGATGTCGAAAAGGCCGCCCGCGATCGCTGCGGTGAGCAACTCTCAATCCTTTAACCTCGTCTAAGACAAAGGACAGTCCAAACAGAGGCCAGGGATGCTTTAAGGTAGATCCTTGGTGTTCTGTGATCCCCGCCTCAATCCGGCGGTGCCTACCATGTCCCTCTCCGCTCCCAACCCGCCCCAGCTTGCCTCAAACCCGCCCCAATCTCACCAGCGGGAGATCCTGCTATCGGTGCTCTGGGTCGCCATGGTCAGTAGCATTGCCTTTTTCTGGGGACTGGCCAGCACCGGTCTCGTCGATGAAACCGAACCCTTGTTTGCCGAGGCGGCCCGTCAGATGTACGAAACCGGCAATTGGGTCACCCCCTACTTCAACGATGTCACCCGATTCGATAAGCCCCCCTTGGTGTATTGGCTGATGGCGGTGGGCTTCCATCTATTGGGGGTGAGTGAATGGACGGTGCGGCTCCCCTCAGCCATCTCCGCAGCAGGGTTAGTGGGACTAGGGTTCTGGACCCTGAGGCGATTTGGGTTTTCGCGCCCAGAGTTGGCAGCCGCCCACACAGCAGAGGCTTCAACAGGCCATCCACCAACCCTCTCCCGCCTCAGCCGTCGGAGTTTGGTGACCACCGCCGTGATCGGCTCGGCCCTGATCGCCCTCAATCCCGAAACCCTGGTGTGGGCACGCATCGGCGTGTCTGACATGTTGCTGACCGGTTGCATAGGTAGCGCCCTATTTGCTTTCTTCTTGGCCTATGGCCAACCCGAGACCCCCCAGCGCCAGCGCAATTGGTACCTGGCATCCTATGCCCTCATGGCCCTAGCGGTACTGACCAAAGGGCCGGTGGGGGTCGTGTTGCCGGGGCTGATCATTGCTGGGTTTTGGATTTATTTGGAAGGCTTCCTTGGGGGCATACGCGCTGCCCTCCAGGAAATGCATGTGGTCAAGGGCAGCCTTTTATTTCTGGTGATGACGGTGCCGTGGTTTGTGCTGGTGATTGCCGCCAATGGCCAAGTCTACATTGATTCGTTTTTTGGCTATCACAATTTCGAACGCTTCACGGACGTGGTTAATGGCCACGCGGCCCCTTGGTATTTCTATTTTTTGATCGTGACCGTGGGGTTCTTGCCCTGGTCACCGCTGATTCCTTGGGCGATCGCCCGTCTCAAGCCCTGGGGAGTTGCCTACTGGCGATCTCAACCCCGCCAAGGGCAACTAGGGCTGTTTGCCCTGATCTGGTTTGTGCTGATTTTTGCCTTTTTCACCGTTGCCGTCACCAAATTGCCGAGCTATGTGCTGCCGCTGATGCCCGCTGGAGCCGTGCTAGTGGGTCTGGCCTGGAGTGATCGCCTCTGCCCGCCCCCCGGTCGCCCCAAAGCTAACCTAGGGTTTGGGATTAGCCTGGGCCTGACCCTCTTGTTTTTAGGCATCCTGGCCTTTGCGACCTTCTATAGCCCCAACTGGATGGGGGATGACCCCTCCATGCCCAATCTACCTGAGCAGGTGCGGGCCTCAGGGATCATGGTGTGGGCCGCGTTGATTTGGACCCTGGCGTTGGTGGCCAGCGTCGTCCTGATCGCACTGAGGCGAAGCCATTGGATCTGGAGCGTGAATCTATTTGCCTTTACCGCCTTTGTGTTGATGTCACTGCTACCGGCCTATCAACTGGCCGACGAGATCCGGCAGCAGCCCCTACGCGACATTGCCGAGGCCACCTTAGCGGTCCAAGCCCCCAATGAGCCCTTGTATATGGTGGGTTTCATGAAACCCAGTCTGGTGTTCTACACCCAGCGATCGGTGACCTACATTTATGAGCCCGGTGCCATGGCAGTCGCCCTAGGGAACGAAACCGCTGAAACGGTCTTAATGGTGGGTAACCCAGCCGAAATTGCCCAACTCCACTGGCCTGCAGATCAGCAAGAGCCGTTATTGACCGAGGGCACCTATGAATTGGTGCGGTTGGCATTGCCTCGATAGCCTTGCCCTGGCAACAGTAGGGGGCTAACCGAGGGGCCTAAAAAGACGTCTTAGACGCCACCAACATGGAGCCAATTCCTAGATCCGTGAAAATTTCGAGCAGCAGCGCGTGGGGGACGCGGCCATCCAAAATATGGGCCGCACCAACCCCCTGGGCCAGCGATCGCACGCAGCACGACACCTTGGGAATCATGCCGCCGCCCACCACCCCCTGATCGATTAACAGGCGTGCGGTTTGGATGTCAAGCTTATCGATCAGGGTGCTGGGGTCCTGGGGATCCTTGAGAATACCGGGGGTATCGGTGAGCAAGATCAGCTTCTCGGCATTCAGAGACGCCGCGAGTTCCCCCGCCACGGTATCGGCATTAATGTTGTAGGCTTGGCCGGTTTCGTCTGCGGCCACACTCGAAATTACCGGAATGTAGCCCGCCGCGACCAGGTCTTTGACAATGCCGGGTTTGACGTGGGTAACGTCACCCACAAACCCCACTCCATCGTTGTCGTGGGGACGAGCGGTGATCAGGCTACCGTCTTTGCCGCAGAGACCCACCGCTGCGCCCCCGGCTTGGTTCAGCAGGGCGACCAGCTCTTTATTCACCCGACCCACCAGCACCATTTCCACGACATCCATGGTGGCGGCATTGGTGACCCGCAACCCATTTTTAAACTGGGGTTCGATGCCTAGTTTGTCGAGCCAGGTGTTGATTTCGGGGCCACCGCCATGGACGACAACGGGGCGGATACCGACGGAGGCCATAAAGGCGATGTCGCGCACGACTTTGGATTTCAGCAAGCTATCTTTCATGGCGGCACCGCCGTACTTGACCACGACGGTGCGACCGCGAAATTTTTGGATGTAGGGTAGGGCTTCGCTCAGGATCTGGACGCGGGTAGCGTCGCTCTCGCGAACACCGTTCTCAGGGGCAGCATCGGTCATAGCACAGGACTCATCAGCAATTTTCGTAGTGTATAGCAGTCACCAGCCCGGTCAGAAAAAGACTGCGAACCCCTTTGCTTCTGAACAAAGCATCAGAGCGATCCTAAATGTCCTAAGGACAGGGGCCAGGGGCAATGCCCTTTAGCTTTTCGTAGGATAATGAGTATAGGCAACTGCGTGAGGTGACCCATGTTTCAAGCACCCAGCAAGCTACCCAGTACAGAGCAATACTTTACCCACTCAGTAATCACGTGGGAAGAGTTTAAGACGATTCAAACTGTGCTTGCACCTCAGGGCGTGAGAATGTCTTACCTCCAAGGCGAGGTGGAGCTATTGACCGTATCAGACTTACATGGAATGATTTCTGGCAATCTAGGCTATTTGCTGGAAATGTACATGCTGGAACATCTGGTTCGCTTTATCGGGCTGGAGGATTTCAGCATTGAGATTCCAGCCATAGCGAGTGCCCAAGCGGACAAAGCCTACTGCTTTGATGAGCGTAAATCGATTCCAGATTTAGCGATTGAAGTTGTGATCACAGGGGAGCGAGAAACCAAACTGAAGCGCTATGCTGCCCTGCATGTTTCCGAAGTTTGGTTTTGGATGGACGATGAAATTCGTACATACCAACTCGACGAAAACAGCCATGAATACAATCGGACGTCGCAAAGCGCTTGGTTGCCCGATATAGACTTACAACGACTGGCCCTGGCTGTCACTCAAGAATTTAGAGCCGATGCCATTAAGGTCTTTGGGCAATAGGAGATCAAACTGTCCTTACTCAAGGTCAAGCTCGGGCAAGATGCCATCGTTATTCATTAATCAACCGGCTTAGGGGCTTGGCGGTGAACCCAGGGAAAGCGCAAGCGATCGCCCAACAGCATAAATAATCGCTCAGCGATCGCCTCGACCCCTTCCCCTGGGTTCACCGCCAGATGAATGTCAGCCTCTTGATACAATCGCTGCCGGTCTGCCAGAATCTGGGCCAAATGTTCGGGCCAGTCCGGTCGCTGCAATAACGGACGGCTCGTATCTCCCTGTAAGCGCTGGACCAATTCTGCTATGGGAACATCCAGCCAAATCACAATCCCATGGCGAAGCTGACCCCAGTTTTGGCGGCGCACCACGATACCACCGCCGGTCGCCACCACCAAGCGGGTATAGGGGGCCAATTGGTTCAGCACTTGGGTTTCCAGTTCACGAAAGGCGGCCTCGCCCGACTGGGCAAAAAGCTCTGGAATTGCCTGACCGGCAGCTTGCTCAATTAACCTATCGGTGTCAAAGCAACGGTATCCAAGCTGCTGAGCGATCCGCTGCCCCAGGGTGGATTTGCCCGACCCCATCATGCCGACGAGGTAGAGGTTGGTGCCTTTTAAGTGGTTTGCCTCTAGGGGTTGTACTGTTCGAGTTTCAGCCATGGTCAGATTCTGTGCAGAGACAAGATAAGGGTCTTTAGGGCCGATCGCCCTCCCGAGCGGGTTCATCATCCAGGGAACGGGAGGGCGGGATAATCACCCGGTAGTCTGCATCGTACACGCCATCGGGTCCCACCTCAGGGGCATCCAGTCTTTCCCCCTGCCCCATGTCTTCGGGGTCTTCAGCCCCTTCGGCATCCACTGGAGTTGACGAGGTCGCCTCCGCTGACGAGGCCCTACGTCGTAAATCATCTGCACTGCGATAGCGGTACGAGTAACCTGTGCCAGATTTAGAGACCGATTCCGGCGATCGCCGCACCTCATAGATGGGGCGAGATTCTGGCGCATTGTCGCGACGCGCCACCTCCGGATCTTCCCAGTCCTCCCAGCCCTCAGCAATCTCATCCAGGGCATCATCCACAGGGCTGACCCCTGCAGAGCGGTAGTTCGCATTCGCGGCAGCCCCTTCGTCCCAACCGGTGGCAATGTCTTCAAAGGCTTCACTGGCTTGCTCCTGAGCCTGCTGTTGCCGTTTCGGAACGCGGCGGCTATTCGGTGGGTCCTGGGGGGTTTGGTGCCAATCTTGCCATTGGCTGGCAGGCGATCTCTGGCCCCAGTTTTCCCAGTCTTCGTAGGGTTTAGCATGGGGGCGATCGTCAAACTCTGGTGTCTGCCGATAAGCCTCTCGGGGCGTCTGCCGAGACGTTGGGGAGGGCCGATTTCTAGAAGCTGGTCCCTGCCCAGGATCAGAACGGCCCGATCCACTGGATTCCGGCCTGACCTGCCAACGGCGGCGGCTCCCCTGATGCCGATTTCCCTGGGCAGCACCAGCGACCCCAACCCATAGGAGCGTGGTCAAAGCCCCCAGAATGATTGCCCCCACCAGCCAGAAAGCTAGGGGCAAGACCGGGGTCCTCGCCCCTAAAATCACCAGAGGAAGACTCGGAGCGGTGTTTTGCCCAGCAAACACCACCAACCCGCCACCCACCAGAATTGCCCCTACCCACCTAAATTTGTCTGTCACTTGGGGAATCTCCAGGGATCACCTCAATCATGGTAAAGGATGGCTCCCCCTATCGATGCGGGTCCGTTTGAGGCACGGATAGAAAAACCAGTTTCTAAGCCCTAGCCGCCTACGGGCAGGCTACGCCAACACCCCATCCCCCTTGCTCCCGGTTAGCCCATCATGGCCTTGCCAGCGCGCTAGGGGAACACAGTCGAGATCGAGGGCATCAAGTGCCCGAGCCACCACAAAATCCACCAGGTCCAAAATGGTTTGCGGGCGGTGATACCAGGCCGGGATCGCTGGCACAATATGGGCTCCAGCTTCGGCCAGGGTGGTCAAATTGCGCAAGTGAATCACGCTAAATGGGGTTTCCCGAGGGACGATCACCAAGGGTTTACGTTCCTTGAGCTGCACATCTGCCGCCCGCTCCAGCAGATCGGAGCTGAGCCCTGCGGCCAACTTACCCACCGTCCCCATGCTGCAGGGGATAATCACCATGCCTCGGGTACGAAATGAACCACTGGCAATGTTGGCCCCCACATCGCTCCAAGGATGACAGCGGATTTGCCCTCCCTGAAGCACCCCCGCTTGCTCACGCCAAAACCGAGCTTGGGCCTCTGGTTCTCCCGGCATTTGGATGTCCTGCTCGGCCTTCCAAACTTGGTAGGTCGCTTTGGAGGCCACCAGCTCGACTGGAATCTCGGCTTCTAACAGGAACTTGATGGCTCGCACTGCGTAAATCAGCCCCGATGCCCCTGTGATCCCTAAGGTCAGAGGCCGAGCTGAGGACGTGACGTTATTCCTCAGAATCGTCATCGTCGCCGCCGTCATCTACAGTGTCTAAGTCATCAGCGTCATCTAAGTCATCAGTGTCGTCATTGTCGTCCAACAAATCTGCGCCATTGAGTTCGTAGTCGGTATCCACTTCTGAGGGGATGACGGCATTTTCTTCATGGATATCATCGTCATCTTCACCGGCTTCGCTACCACCACCCACGGCAACAAGGTCAATCTGCTGGCGGTAGTAGTCAACGTTTTTGACTTGCACTTCGACGCGATCGCCCAACCGGAACTGACGACGGTTTTTGCGCCCCACCAGCCGCTGTTGGCGAGAACGATATTCATACCAGTCGTCCTTGAGAGAGCTGACATGGACCAGGCCTTCCACTAGCAACTCTTCGATTTCCACAAAGAAACCGTAGGACTGGACGCCGGTGATCAGACCATGGAACACCGAACCCATATGGTCCCGCATAAATGCGGCCTTTTTCAGTCCCTCCAGATCAGACTCGGCTTCCTGGGCAAGGCGTTCCTGGTCGGTGAGCGAGCTGACAATTCGGTCAATGTAGTCTTCAAATTCATGGTGCAGCTCTGGGGGCAACACATTCCAGTTGATGTTGCCATGACTGCTGCTGTGGCGCAGGTTAACGCTGTCTTTCGAGCGGGTCGAGCGGCGATCGCGGCCCTCGGCAAAGATGCCATGGAGCACCCGGTGCACCATCAAATCCGAATAGCGCCGGGTCGGAGAGGCAAAGTGGGTATAGCCCTCATTCAAGGCCAACCCAAAATGGACATCGGGCTGGGCACTATAAAACGGCGGCTTAAAGGTGGACAGCAGCAGGTAGGTGAGAATCTTCTCCGATTGAGACTCGGCAAACTGCTGGGTGAAGCGCTGGTAATCAGCGGGCTCAATGGTTTCGGCATCCTCCATGTGGAGCTGGATATCCATATTTTCAGCCAGCTTCACCAACTCCTGCACATCGGAAACATTGGGGGGACGATGCAGCCGATAAATGGCTGGAACCCCCAGGGCCTTGAGGTGAGAAGCCACCACTTGATTCGCCAGCAGCATGAATTCCGTGACAATCATGCGGGCGGGCAGCAGCGTGGAAACCACCATCACCCCCAGCAACCCTTCATCGTCATACTGAAATTTGGGAGATGAGTAGGAGGCTAGAGCCTCTTCGGCATCGGCTGGAAACTCATGCTCTGGTAGGTTCAGCTCAAAGGAGCCGCGCTTGAGTCGCTGATGATGAACTTTCTGGCTTAAGGCAAAGAGATTCTCAAGGAGGTCATAAACCGGTTCAAAGGGTTTCAGGTCGGCGGCTTTAATCCCTAATTTGTCGAGATCTTCGCCATTCTCACGGGCTAATACCCCTTGGGCCTGCTGGTAATTGAGGGCCACATCCACCTGAATGAGGGTCGGCTGTAATTCAAAGGCCAGCATTTCCCCTTCTGGGGACAGGGTGGCTAAGACCGAAATGGCTAGACGCTCCTTACCCGGCACAAAAGAGCACAGGGAGCCGGCCAAGGGGGGCGGCAACATGGGAATGACTTCATTCCCCAGATACACGGAGGTCCCACGCTTCAGGGCTTCACGATCAATGGCACCGTAAAGGGGCACATAGTGGGCGACATCGGAGATATGGACGCCGAGTTGCCAATTACCCGCTTCATCTTTTTCAAGGGTGAGGGCGTCATCAATGACCGTTGCATTGGGGCCATCAATGGTGAGGGCTAGGCGATCGCGGAGATCAACCCGATCTTTCATGTCCGCCTTCAGCACCCGCGTGGGCAAAGCCTGGGCGATCGCCAAAATTTCCTCGGAGAAAGCGCGGGGCAAATCGTGCTTGCAATAGACAATGTCGCGATCGGAGGAAGCTTCAGCATCACTCCCTAACACTTGGGCGACTTTTCCTTGGGGCGGTTCTTGACCGAGGGGATAGCGCTTGACCTCCACATGGGCCAATTGATCAACCGCTTTCTTCAGCTCTTCATCGTCACCGGCCAAGGCCAGTTCAAAGAGGAGACGGTCATCGAGGGGAACTGCTTGAAAGGTCCCTGAATCTTCTTTGACGCGAGCTAAGACGGAGGCGTTGGCCCGCTCTAAAATCAGCTTCACCTCTCCCTCAGGGCTGCGGCGACGGCTGCCTTCCTTCGTGACTTTGACTAAAACGCGATCGCCATTCCATGCCGAATTGAGTTGGCTTTCGCGCACATAGACATCATCGGCGGCTTCATCATCTTGAATGGCAAAGCAAAAACCCTTGCTAGAGCACCGCAACTTCCCTTCAACCACCCCCTCTTGGGGCAAACGCCGGTATTTACCCCGCTCTTTTTCTAAAATCCCCGTTCGCTCTAAGGCATCTACAACGATCTGCAGATCCTTGGTGCTCGCGTCATCACTACAGTGAAGTTTTTTCTGTAGGGTTTTAAGGGTTAAGGTCTTGTCGTCTTTAAAATTTGCAAGTAGCTCAGCAATCGAAAAGTTCATGTAGCGGTTGATCCTTATCCGGTGCAAATGGTGATGGCATCCTCGGGCAACGGACTGTTTAGATGGGTGCTCATCGGCCTAAAAACCTCAGCAGAGTAACCCCATCGGGCTACTTAGAACACTGCCAAACAACACCTGCCGTCTCACCGCAGGGCTGTAAAAACAGCTACTCCACCAAAACCCTGGTTCGGGATTTTCCCGCCGATCACTCATCTAAAACCCTAATCTGAGTGCTGTTATCTCCAAGAGGACGGAGGCAAAATCACAACACCGTTGACTAGGAAAGGTCTAGAGCCGTAGCTGATGAGATAGTCGTGCCATAGAAAACCTGACAACCTCAACCGTCCGAGACCGCTCTAAATATATCCTATTATCGGAATTTGCAAATATTTCCCTAGCGCTTTCCGGTCACCACATAGGCGACCCGGCGACCAATATTCGTGGCGTGGTCGGCAATACGCTCTAAATAGCGAATCACTAAAATCAACAGCACGGTCTCCTCCAAAGAGGCTGGCGGTTGCTCTGGATGGATGAGCTGCTCGTACAAGCGGTCATAGTCATCATCGACGGCATCGTCCTTTGCTTTGATGTCGAGGCCCACATCGGCATTCAAGTCGGATAAGGACATCAAGCTCAAGGCCACCATGGAGCGGCAGCGATCGAGCATGACTTGAATTTCATCGCTACAGGGGTGGACGGGGTAAGGAAATAATTTAATGGCGACCTCACCAATATCTTTGGCATAGTCACCAATGCGTTCAAGATCACGGATTAGCTGGATAACAGCGCTGATATGGCGCAGGTCCTGGGCAGCAGCGGGGGGAGACATCAGCAGCTCGGTGCAATCCATTTCGATTTGTCGGTAGAACTTGTCAACCTTCTTATCGTGGACTTGCAACTGTTGAGCGGCCTCCAGATCGCGATCGCAGAGGGCACTCCGGGCTAACAGACAAGAATTTTCCACTAACGCACCCATCCGCAGTACGTCCCGCTGCACCCGGCGAATCTGGAACGTAGAAGTGGTTAACCCCTGGGATGTACTGGAATCATTCACTGCGTATATAACCCAGACAAGAGTTGGACAAGTGCCGCAGCCAAAAACCTGAGTGGCCTAAAATCAGCCCATTCAGCTCATTCATAGTTTGCGCCCAGTATGGACGATGGCCGAGCGTAGACATTATCGCTTTACGGGTGCAAAGAGTAGGTGTCGCAGGTCACGGTTCCATCACAACTCGCGACCTTAGAGGATGTTTGAAAAGTCGGTCTTGAAGTAATAAAAGCTCTCAGGGTATAAGTTGCGACAAGT
>JAQCKL010000054.1 GCA_027592485.1 Cyanobacteriota bacterium | reverse complement strand
ATCCAGGCTTCCACAGTACTGACCGATTCCCCCGGAATCGCTTGGGCGACACCGCTAAAACACCCCCAGAGCAATAACCCCAGCAGCCCTTTGGATAAGCCGTGTCCCATATCTTTGCCTTGAATTCGTCAGACTGCCCTATTTATACACAGTTGAGCTGTAATGGTGCACCCAATGAGGATTAATCTTGTCCCCAAAGATCAGGACATGGCAGCATTCCGCGCTGACGCTGCTGGGGATTCACGGCTAAACCCCTACTTAAACCCGGCCACCATTTGCTGACCGACAGCCACATAGCCCGGTTCAATATGGGCAAAATGCTCACGCAACTGCCCATGGGCCTGGGGTAACGCGTGGAAGGGAATCGAAGGATAGAGATGATGTTCGGTGTGATAGGGCATGTTCCACATCAAAAAACGGAGGGGCCACAGGGTCAGCGTCGTGCGGGTATTGGTGAGGGGATTGTCGTCATGGGTGCAGCCTTGGTGCTCCGCAAACAGCACAAACCGCAGCAGCGGCTGTCCCACCGCTAAGGGCAACAGCCAATACTTTGCTAAAAACCAAGGCTGGCCAAAGGTAATTGAGGCTAGCACCAATAACCCATAGACCGCTAACTGCAACTGGGTGGAGCGAATCACCTTGGCGTGACTGCTTTCCGGCAAATAGAAACAGCCTTCTAGCTGACCCAGTGCCACTTGGCCATGGCCTTTAAACTTCCCTAGCCACCAAGGAATGCCACTGAGTTGCCAGATGTAATTCCCCAGGGTGGTCGGCTTGGGGTCGCCCAGTTCCGGATCCTTGCCCGGAATCTGGGTGTAGCGATGGTGCCACTTGTGATATAGCCGATAGAAGGTGCTGTTATAAAACGACAGCAACCCTGCCAGCCAGGCCACACTGTCATTGAGCCCCTGGCTCTCAAAGGCGGTGCGATGGGCGCATTCATGCATCGCACAGAACATCAGCGCTAGGGTCGCACCATAAATCAGCAGCGACGGCAGCGCCAACCACCCTGGTCCAGTACCCCATAGGTACCCACTCAGCCCCATCACCGCCAGATGCCCTGCCAATCGCAGGCCGCCCGCGAGGTTAGAGCGCTGGTTTAAGGGCACCAGCGCATCAGCCGCTAAAATTTGACGTGGATTAACGGCAGGAGATTGGACAGAACTCAGCAACGGCTCTGCCACTGAGCTAGAGGAATTGAGGATATCAGAGGGCATTTTGTCAGTAGGGTAATCAAGGGCGTCGGTATGCTCAAACAGAGCGCTGACTGGCAACTTGTTATAACAAGTGAAGCTTAGCATTCCTGAACCTGATATAACAAGACGGTAATTATCGATAGAGTCTTTTCCTGAACATACCTCTGCAAACATCTCTGGGTTGCTGCTAGCGCTCTATGTCTACTCCCCTCCATATCACCATCTCAGAGCAGCTCCGCCATCAGATTGAGGTCGGAGACTATCAGCCCGGTGAGAAGCTACCCAGTGAGCACCAGTTGATGGATGCCTTTAGCGTCAGCCGGATTACGGTGCGGCAGGCGATCGCTAACCTAGTCAATCAAGGTCTGGCTAACGCCCAGCGGGGTCGAGGGGTTTTCGTGACGCCCCAGCAAAAGGTGGACTACTCCCTGTCTAGCCCCCTGGTCTTTTTGGCTGAGGACCTCGCCCATAAGGGGATTACATTGACCTTTAAAAATCTGAGCTTCCGCAAGGTGCTGCCGCCAAAGGCGGTGCAGAGGAGCTTGCAACTGGATAGCAAAGCCAGCGTCTATTTTCAAAAGAAGCTGCTCCTGATGGATGGGGCTACAGGGGCTATCGATATGAGCTATATCCTGCTGGAGTTGGGGCAGAAATATGCCTCCCAGCTGAAGCATCAAATGACCTTTCCCACCCTGGAGGCGAATGGAGTTGTGATCAATCACATTGATGCGGTGATCGAATGTACCCATGCGGACTATGAGATGGCGGGGCAATTGGAAGTGCCTTTGGGCCAACCGTTGATTGTTTACCGATATACGGCTTACATCGAGCCGGACCAACCGATCTTGCAGGGTCAAACCATCTCCCGTGCCGATCGCTTTTGCTATTCCCTCAGCACCAAACGCTAGCCTAGGAGCTCTTTGTCCCTGAGTCTCGCTAGACAAGGGTTAAACCCCTACAAGGTCGGTGTACTGACTAAATGTAGAAGCTCCTGGACTTGCTAGGGTTACTCTGCGGCTACCGAGGCTATCATCCCCTGGCTGCCTTCTGTCTTCAGCATGAACTCATCTGTGAGAACTGCTCCACTTGGCGGCCACTCGATCCCTGCCCTCGCACTCAACTTTCCACCACCTCTCCATCGCCTTCAACCCTTGGGCGCTGGCAACGCGACCCCCAAGTGGAGCCATCCTGTGGTCCATTGACAGCAAAAGTAGCGGCACTATCGTTCCGTCACGGCAAAATCTCTAACGGCACCATAGGTCACAGTCTTGAACTGAATGCTATTGGTCCCAGGACGATATAGTGCGTAGCCAGCCTTTCCAGATGTACGTCCCACATTGCCAACCCCAGCAATGCGGCGTGGCGTTTTGCCATACTCAATGGGGGACTGGGTTGCATCTAATGTGGTGACTGTTGAGCGCAACTGATAGGGTGTAATCCAGCACGCAAAAGCTAAGCCCGATCGCCCACAGAATAGGGTGTTGGCATCGGCGCGGATGAGGCGATCGCACAACTGAATGGCGGGCGTATCCGGTGTCAGCTCATCCCTATAGCTCACCGTACTGCCATGAATGAGCAGGCAATCCAGTTCATGAAAACCAAAGTGCAGTGATCTCAACCAATGCACTGATTCTCGCGAGACTGATTCCCACAGGTGCTTGACCCCATCGCTACCGAACTGCGCCATCAATTCAGGTGCTTTCGGTAACCCAGTCAGTCCATACAGGCTAAAGCACTGCTCTTCCCACCAGCCCCTACAAACCTGGGGTTCTAGCTCTCCATTTCGGCGCGATCTCAGTCGCTGAATCACCGCCTCATTGTCCCCCTTCAGCCCAATCACATCTCCCAGGACATAGAGCGCTGTAACTGAGCTATGCTGCCGACGAATATCCTGTAACACCGCCTCATACGCGGCTAAATTTCCCTCAATTCCACTCAAAATTGCCCACTGCATCTGGCAACTCCTTATGCCTTGGATTGTCTACTCGCCGCTGACCCATTCACCGCTGACAGATATGACTGGGATCATCTGCCCGTTCTGCAAACTCCAGCCCCCGTGCCAGCCGCCATGCAAAAATCAGCGGTAATCCCTTTGCAATGATGTCGGCACAGGTTCGCTCATAGTCATAAGACACCTCCCGCAAAACCACTTGCGCTGTATCGGTGTCATACAACACGTAGGTGGCATTGGGTCGTCCATGTCGGGGTTCACCCACAGAACCCACATTAATGATGCGCTTTAAAGGGGTGCTGAACTGATGTTCCCTCTCAACTCCGTCTGGGTGAAGAACCCGCACCTGCAAGCAGCCATTTGCCAAATCGCGCACATAGGGAACATGGGTGTGCCCACAAAACAACACATCTGCTTCGGTAGACAACACTCGCTCCAGAGCAGTAAACCCATCCATACTGGGGAGCAGATACTCGTGCTGGCTATTGGGGCTACCGTGGACAAAGCAGAGATTATCCTGGCGCAGGGTCATGGGCAGACTGGCCAAATACTCCCGCACTTCGGGGTGAATCGCCCGATTCGTCCACTCGTGGGCCAGGTGGCCTCGCTTTTCGGCCAGTTGAGAGGGGTAGCTGCACTCGCAGGCATTCAGCCCCTCGACAATGTCTTCATCCCAGCAGCCCTGGCAGGTGGGAATATCGAGCGATCGGATCATCTCCACCACCGCATTGGGGTGGGGGCCATAGCCGACCAGATCGCCCAGACAGTATATCTGGTCAGCCTTTTGAGCATCAATATCAGAAAGCACCGCGTTTAGTGCCTCATAGTTGCCGTGAATGCAGGACATAACTGCGAGTTTCATACGCGAAGAGGCTCCTCTACAGGGTCTAGGGTGGGGTCTAACGCTTGGTAATGCTGGTGGTACTGGGCCAAGGCAGCATCCGACAGGCAGCCATCGATCAGGGTTTGGGCGATCGCCTCCTGCTCTAGCCCCCAGCCCACCACTTCAATGCCGCTAAACCGACTAGGTCGCCCCCCCAACCAAGGCGGAATGTTCAGCTCGGTATATTCCATCCCCGGCAAAACCTCGACAAAATCGACGTAGAAAGCTTGCCCACTGGGCATTTCAAAAATGCCTTTCATGCGTTGCACCTGGCCGTAGGCCCCGCCCGTCAGCTCGATCAACAGCGCGTCGAGGCTAGGTGGGTCAAACACCTGCCCGGTCAGGGGGGTGCACCAAATCTCTGGCAGATGCCCGTTGGCGGGAGCCGCCACAGGATTGCCCACCACCACTTGGTCAGCCCAGGCATGCCACTCCGACTGAGCCAGATCCGGAGGCAGGACAGCGATACGTTGACAGGGCAACCCCGCCAAAAACGACGACCCCAAATCAAGGTGAAAGCCCCACTCAAAATACACCGTGGCTTGCTCTGGCAAGTCAGCCAGCACCGCCTTAAGCTGCGCTTCAGGAATCACCTGCACCCAGGGAAACCGATAGCCAATGCGAGCCAGATCCACTGAGATCTCCCCCAGCCCCGGACACACATAGAACTGGGGGGTGGACTGAGCTTTGAGGAACTGACTGATCCAGGTGGTTTTGCCGCTGCCAGACGGGCCGGAAATGGCGATGAGGTGGGGCATGAGGTGATGGGTAAAGGGGTGATGGGGTAAAGGGGTGATGGGGTAAAGGGGTGATGGGGTGTTTTCCAAAGTCTTCACCTCTTCACTGGTCTAATGGAACGTCGGACTGTGCCGAATCAAACTCATAAACTCCTGACGGGTACGGGCGTCCTCGGCAAAAACGCCTTTCATGGCGCTGGTCACCGTCCAAGAGCCGATTTTTTGCACGCCGCGCATGACCATGCACATATGAAAAGTCTGAGCTGCGTAGGTAATCGACAAAGAAGAGGAAGTGGGTGTTAGGTCTCGGGCGAAATTCCAAAGTTCGAAACCTGAAACCGATTTCTCACCCAGTAACCGATACCTGATACCCGGCACCCTTCACCTCCTCTGCCTGACAAGCTGCCAACTGCTGATGTAGAAGATCCGCTTTCAAATGGCGGCCAATGAAGACGATCTGATTGCCGGGGATGGCGCTCTGCCAGGGTTCGACATCGAGGGTGCAGCGTTTGCCGCTGAGCTGGAAGATGTGTTTATTGGGGCTTTCGTTAAACCACAGCAGCCCTTTGGCACGAAAAACCTCGGCAGGCAAGGTGTCGAGGAACTGCTCGAACTGGCGCAGGGCAAAGGGGCGATCGCTGCGGTAAGACACCGACACAAAGCCGTCGTTTTCTAGATGGTGGCTGTGGTGGTCATGCCCCTGATGATCGTGCCCATGGGCACCACCATGGGCACGATCATCGTGGCCGTGACCCGCAGGCTCTAGGGAAATCATGGCGTCGTAGGCCATGGGATCGTTGAAGCCCACATCTAAAATCAGCGGCAGGGGCACGGAGGCATTCTGACAGCGGATGATGCGGGCACCTTCCTTCATCGTTTGGACATGGGACTCTAACTTGTTCACCACCGCATCGGGAACTAGATCGGTCTTGTTCAGCAACATGATGTCGCTGTAGGTGATCTGCTTGAAGGCAACTTCACTATCAAACAGATCAGGGGCAAAGGCTGAGGCATCTACCAGGGTAATAACGGAGTCAAGCCGGGTGAGATCGCGCAGTTCGGTGCCTAAAAAGGTAAGCAAAATGGGTAGAGGGTCAGCAACGCCAGTGGTTTCAATCACCAGGTAGTCGATATTGTCGCCCTGTTCGAGCACGTTATAGACGGCATCTACCAGATCGTCATTGATGGTGCAGCAGATGCAGCCGTTACTGAGCTGCACCATATCTTGATCGACGGAGACTAGCAGGTGGCTGTCGATATCGATATCGCCAAATTCATTCACCAAAACCGCAACCTTGAGGTCCTGGTTATTGGTCAGAATGTGGTTGAGCAGCGTCGTTTTACCGCTGCCCAAAAAACCGGTGATGATGGTGACGGGCAGTCCCCGTTTGGGGATAGCTGGAGGTGCAATGGGAGCGATCATTGTCAAAGCCTCAGGGTGAACAACGAATTGAAGACGTGGGCATCATGACCTGCACGGTATGGCAGGGAATATGGTCAGCCAGCAGGGTCGAAATTCCATCACCGCTGTAGACCTCTAGCTGGGCCTGGGAAACCGCCTCAAACAGCAGCCATGCCCCTGGAAACACGACCCGCTCAAAGTACCAGTCGGCAATATTGGTAATGCGAATAACTTGAATAGCTGAGGTTTCATTGCGGTAGCCACAGAGAAAGACCTGGGCTTTAGCGATGGGTAAGGCATCTAGACTTGGCATGGTGACACATTGCTGAATGGCAACGGGGTAAGGGGCTGACCGGGTCTCTCTCACGTGGCTTGGGTCCCGTTGGCGATCGCTAAACCGTCGATAGCTTTGCCCTAGGCAAACCCACGGCAAAGAGAAAAATCGCTAGCTGCGCTGCCACAATGGCAGGCCCGGAGGGCAGATTCCACAGAGCTGAAAACACCATGCCTAGCAGAGCCCCCAGAGCCCCCAGTGCTGCTGACAACATCACATACCCTGTAAAGGTGCGGCTGAGCATTCGAGCCGCACAGGCTGGAATCACCACAAAAGCGCTAATCAGCAGTACCCCAATTGCTTTGATCGACGTGCCTACTACCAGGGCCAGCAGCACAATAAAGGCGGTGCGGTGGGCCGAGGCTGCAATGCCACTGGAGATCGCCATCGGTTCATGCAAGGTGAGGAGAATTTGCGATCGCAGCGTCAAGCCAATGTATGCTAGGCACCCCCCCAACAGCACGGTACTGAAGATCAGATCAGCGGTTTGAACAGCGAGAATATCGCCAAACAAAAGATTGGTGATACCACCCTGATACTCGTCCCGAAAGCTAAGCAGAATCATGCCTATAGCCAGGGAAGACGAGTAGATGATGTTCAATAGGGCATCGGTCCAGAGGTGAGTGCGTTCTAGGAAATAGGTCACACCTAGGGCAAACAAAACGGCAAAGGGAAGCAGTATCCAGGAGGGATTGAAGCCCAGCAACAAGCCAATACTGATACCCAACAGGGCAGAATGTCCCAGGGCATCGCTGAAGAAAGAGAGCTGTCGAAGAATGGTGAAACTGCCCAATAGGCCACCCATGAGTCCGGTTAAAACGCCGTCCATGAGTGCCCGCTGCATGAAGGCCAATTGAAACAGTTCAATGACGCGAGTGAATTCAGCTTGGATCGTCATCATAAATTTGAGATTTGGAGGATGCGTAACCCATCAACCGGGACAGTTAAGGACTAACAGGGGTGGCGATAGTGGACAAACAGTGGACAAACAGCGGACAAACTCTGAGCCATACGCTAGCGACAGGTTCTCTGGGATGAGGGCATGGTCGGGAATGCCCTGGCAGAGTAGGGTTCGATTCAGGCAAAGGAGGCGATCACAATTGCGGCGCACCATGTCCAGGTCAGCGGTAAACCGTTAACCCATCAATCACTGCAACCGGATCGCTCAATTCACAACTCCTTGCTCAGCATTGAACTGGCATCAAAACGGCAGACCTATCCGCTGAGGCACAACTGCCACAGGTTGGGGCACCCAGAGAGGAAGCCATGCTTCGTCGGATGCCTTAAAGGAAGCCGCGAGACTATCGGCGTTCTGGCGCATGGTAGTCAGGTAGTAGTCGGGTTGAATCGCGTTGGCAGGTCCTATTTCCATGGGGTCAAACATACTGACACTGATGTTGAGGTCGTTGGCGATCGCCTCAAAGGACTCCTGCCCTGCCTGGGGTTCGGTCAGGATGGTCTTCAGTCCTTCCGCTTGCACGATTTCCATCACCCGCTTCACATCTTCCGGCGACGGCTTCTCTTCGGGAATGCCCACCAGCGTTTCAGATTGCAACCCGTAGCTCTCAGCAAAGTAAGACGCAAAGTCATGGAACACGACGAAGGTTTGTCCTGCAAAGGGAGCCAGCTTCTCGGTGATTTCGGCATCCAGCGCTTCTAGCTCAGCGATGAAGGCTGCTGCGTTTGCCGTGTATTCGGCTTCGCCATCGGGGTCAGCAGCAATTAATCCATCTCGAATGTTTTCCACCTGCTCGATCGCCCGTTTCGGATCAATCCAAATATGGGGATCAAATTCACCATGGTGATGATCATGTCTGGCTTCGGCATGGTCATGGGCTTCCTCCTCAGCATGATCGTGGTCGTGGGCTTCCCCTTCGGCGTGATCATGGTCATGGGTTTCTCCTTCGGCATGGTCAGGATCATGACTGTGTTCATCGGTAGCGAGGGTGGCAATGCCCTCGCTAGAGTCGATAATCACTAGGTCAGCATTTTCGGCATTCTCGATCATGTCGTCCAGGAAGAACTCCATTTCCAAGCCGTTCTTCACCAACACATCAGCCGTGGAGATCGCCTGGGCATCGCCTGGTTTTGCCTGGTAGTCGTGGGGACCTACGTTCGTCGGCAGCAGTTGGGTGACTTCGGCGCGATCGCCCGCTACGGCTGTTGTGAACTGGGTCATGGGCAAGAAAGTCGTCACCACCTGCAACGGATCCTCGGGAGCAGCAGCAACTTCAGGCTCTAGGGATTCTGCTTCGCTGGTTGGTGTCGTCGTGGCACAACTGCCCAAGCCCAGGGTGATCGCCCCCACTGCCACAAGCGAAACTCGTTGCAAACTACCGGAAACACAATTCAAAAAGTGCGATCGAATCATGATGATGTCCCCTTGACGAAGGAAAGTAATTGGTTGTCGGTCAGTTGCTATTGCTGTAGGGCAAGAGCCGCCTCTTTCGCGAAATAGGTCAAAATCACATCGGCTCCCGCCCGTTTCATGCTGGTCAGGGTTTCCAGCATCACCGTTCGCTCATCAATCCAGCCCTGGGCGGCGGCGGCTTTGACCATCGCGTACTCCCCGCTGACGTTGTAGGCAGCGACCGGTAAATTCGTGTGTTGCTTAATGCGGAAAATCACATCCAGATACGCCAGAGCGGGTTTCACCATCACAATGTCCGCCCCTTCTGCGATGTCCAGATTCATCTCTTTCAGGGCTTCTCTGGCATTCGCGGCATCCATTTGGTAGGTCTTTTTGTCGCCAAATTTGGGAGCGCTCTCTAGGGCATCGCGAAACGGACCATAGTAGGCAGAGGCATATTTAGCGGAATAGGCGAGAATGCCCACGTTGATCCACCCTTCCGCATCCAGTGCTCGACGAATAGCTCCCACACGCCCATCCATCATGTCCGATGGGGCCACAAAATCGGCTCCGGCCTCCGCTTGCACTAGGGCTTGCTTCACTAACACCGCAACGGTTTCATCGTTAAGAATTTGCCCAGTGTTTACAATGCCGTCGTGTCCCTCGCTGCTGTAGGGATCGAGCGCCACATCGGTGATCACCAGTATTTGAGGAACCGCCTGTTTGATAGCTCGTACCGCACGAGGAATCAAACCATCGGGGTTATAACTTTCGGTTCCGGCGTTGTCTTTGAGGTGATGGGGAATGAGCGGGAAGAGGGCGATCGCCCCAATGCCCAGGTCATGCACCACCTTCACCTCATCCAGCAAGAGATCCAGGGAGTAGCGAAAACAATCGGGCATTGAGGGCACCTCCTCCCATAGCCCCTCCCCCTCCATCACAAACAGTGGATAAATCAGGTCATCCACTGTCAGCACCGTTTCGCGCACCATCCGCCGTAGCGCATCCGTGCGACGGAGCCGACGAGGACGGCACACTGGGACATCAACAGGAGACACAGACTTGGCAGCCACTTTTGCGCCAGAAGTCAATACAGATTCGGGATGTGCAGACTCAGGAGGCGAAATTGACATGGACGACATAAAATGAGAATGATTATCATTCTCGAATATACTACACTACTTTTTCTGAAACGCACCTGTTCCTGCTCTAAAAAGTGACGGTGTTTTCCAGGACGTTCCGTCAAAGAACCGCTAAAACGCCTCAATGGCAAGCCCATGCCATTCAAAATCCAAAACCTAAAATGCTATCGACCCACTGCACACCGGCTCAAACTGCGGTGCTCCAAACATTGCAGCGCCAACACCGTCCCCTCTCCGCTCAATCGCTCTACACCCTGATGTGCCAACACCAGCGCATTGGACTAGCAACGGTCTATAGATCGCTTGATGCGCTCAAACGACTGGGACGGGTACAACATCGGGCAACGCTGGAGGGAGAAATGCTCTACAGTGCCGTAGAGGCAGATCACCACTACATGACCTGTTTGCACTGCGGTCAATCATTCCCCCTCGACCGTTGCCCCTTAAAAGCGATTGAGGCGCAGTTGCAAGGCTCCAGTTCGTTTACGATCTACTATCACACCCTCGAATTCTTTGGGCTTTGCGAACCCTGTGCCATCCAGATGGATGGCATCAGCCAAAGCCTTTCCCTTTAGTGTTTTCCGTCCACAGGAAGACTTCCCCTCGGCTGCCCCCAGCGGCAATTGCATGTCCTTGAGAGTTCCAGGCGAGACAAGAGAACCCAGCGGGCGCACCTTGGAGAATTTGAGCGAGATGACTGGCTTTGTGCCATAGGCAGATCCATCCATCTTCGGCAGCAGAGGCTAAGAGTAACGAATGGGGTTGAAAGGCGATCGCCCTAGTGACGCCTTGATGCATATCCAATACCTGGGCATTCCAGCCAATAGACGGATCACGGTCCTTTGTCCAGACGACAACCCCTTCACCACTGATGGAGGCTAGGCGTGGCTTGGCGGTTGTCGTTGCTTTGGGCGTCGTTTTGGGCATCGACCAAGTGAGCTGTCGAACTTTGCCCGGAAAGCCCTGCATCCGCCAGGGATGAGGATTAGGATCTTCCCACACCAGCACCGAGTGATCGTTGTTACCAGAGGCAAGATGGGTGCCATCCGGCGACCAGGCGATCGCCCCGCTGGCTCCCCCGATTTCCCGCACGATTGGGTCATCGTCCCAGTCCCGCCGCCGCCAGGTTTTGATGCTCTGATTGCCGCTGATGGATAGGCGATCACCTTGGGGATGCCATGCCAGATCCAGCACCGAAGAGGACTCGAAGTTCAGGGTGGTGACGATGGATTGGGTGGTGGCATCCCACACCTGGGCATAGCGCCCTAGGCTGAAGGCGAGTTCGGGATGCTGGGGGTGCCATTGCAGGCGATCGATCCAGGCGCGAGCATGGGGTAATGTCGTAACCAGGGTGGGCGTGCCGCCACCCAACTGCCAGATCCACACCATTCCCGCTTGTCCACCCGCCGCCAAAAATGCTCCATCGCAGGAGACCGCTAGGGCATCCACCGATTCCCCTTGGGCCTCTTGCAATACGGTTATTTCACCTGTCTTTGCTGCATACAGCGCTACCTCTCCTGCAGCGGAACTAGCCGCGAACCATGCTCCATCGGGCGACCAGGAGATCGCCGTCACATAATCTGATAACGTCTGGTGCCACAGGAGTTTGAGCAGATCCTGGGGTTTCGCTTTAGGCATTGGCGGGTATAGAAGAAATTCTCCATAGGATGCGTTAGTCCATGGGTAACGCATCCAGATTTGATCAGTGGGGTGTTACAGCTGTGCCTAATCACCCGACGGCACCGCAACGAAACAAGCCCGAAAGCGCCTTGCCAAGTCCATCTGTTCCAGATTTCGACCGATAAAGACCAACTCATTCCGACGTGTTTCGTCCGGTTTCCAGGGGCGATCCTGACGACCATCGAACAGCATGTGAACCCCCTGAAAGACAAATCGATTGTCTTCTCCGGCAATGTTGAGAATGCCCTTCATCCTAAAAATATTCGGCCCCTGATCCCGCAGGATTTCCCTTAACCAGGCATTGAGCTTTTCACCATCTAGTTCACCCGCCTCGACCAGGGCAATAGAACCGACCGTTGCGTCATGCTCATGCGCTGTTTCGTTAAGAAACTCTGGGTCAATTTGCAGCGCATGATTCAAATCAAAGGCATTGACCCCCAGCAGAGCATCCATTTCGATTTGGGCGTCGCGGGTGCGGTAGATTTTGGCGATCGCATTCATCCCCCGAATCCGTTGCTCCAGCTCCTCTAGCTCTGCCGCCGTCACCAGATCAATCTTGTTCAGCAAGATCACATCGGCAAAGGCAATTTGCTCCACGGCTTCATCTGCTTCCCAATGCTGCCAGATATGGCGAGCATCCACCACCGTCACTACCGCATCCAGACGGGTTTGCAGTTGCACCTCGTCATCGACAAAAAAGGTTTGGATGACCGGGGCTGGGTCAGCCAGTCCTGTCGTTTCAATCACCAGATGGTCAAACTTGTCGCGGCGTTTCATCAGGTTGCCAATGATGCGAATCAGGTCCCCCCTCACCGTGCAACAGATGCAGCCGTTGTTCATCTCAAACACTTCTTCGTCCGCATCCACCACCAGCTGATTGTCGATGCCTACTTCCCCAAATTCGTTAACGATCACCGCAATTTTTTTGCCATGCTCGTGGGTGAGAATGCGGTTTAGTAGGGTGGTTTTACCTGCCCCTAAATACCCAGTCAAAACAGTGACGGGGACTGTGTTGTAAATATCGTTATCTACCATGAATCCTCTCTCTGAATCGCCTCTTTGAATGATGCTTGGCTCAGACAGAGCTATTGGGGTCTGCCGTGACCACCGCCGCCATCTAGAGCCATTCGTTGCGATAGGGTGGCCGAGAACACTAACAGTCTTTTAGGTCAGGCGTCTGGTTCAAAACCTGGCTGCGCACCGAGATAAAGTTGCGATATGCGGCGGAGTCCCAGGCGTCGCGATCAAAAACCGCCAGTCTATGACAATTCTGAAAGGCTAGCTTGAGATCAAAGTGACGCTCTACTGCCCCTCGAATGGCGTCTCCGCCCACCATCCGTAGCAACTGTCCACGGGCCTGTTCATCGGGCGGTGGAACGGCGTGATCGGCCCACTCTTCACCGGCTTCAAGCCGCTGGGCCAGAGTTTCGACAATGCCCCAGGCATAGGGCAGGGACTGTCGAATGGTTTCTGCAAAGATTTGCTCCTCGACAGCACCCGCAATGGCTTGTTGCACCAATACTTCACTCACATTCAAAGACATGGCTTGGCTTCGCGGTGTACGACTGATTCTGAATTGTATTCTAAAAATGATTATCATTATCATTTTTAGAATTATTTATGGTTGCTGCTGCGACATTGTCCAGGACGATTGATTTGGCAATTGTGGGGGCAGGTCCCCAGGCGCTAACGCTGGTGACTCACCTGCTGCAAAAGAAGAAGTCCATGCGAAACCGTTTTGTGGTGCTCGACCCGGCAGGAGATTGGCTACAGCAGTGGCAGCATCAGTTTGCCGCCTACGAAATTCCTCACTTGCGATCACCCGCTGTTCACCATCCCGACCCCAATCCCCACGCCCTCCGCACCTTTGCTGAGTCTCGCCCGCAGGAACTCTTTCCCCCCTACGATCGGCCGGGAACGCAGCTATAGCAGTCGCCAATTGCATTAAGACATAAGCTAGAAGCATTTCCCATCTCCGGTGAGTGCCATG
>JAQCKL010000053.1 GCA_027592485.1 Cyanobacteriota bacterium | reverse complement strand
AGAGGTGCTCACCCAGGGCCATCGGCGGGCGGGGGAGCTGTATCAATCGGGGGGAACCGCGATCTTGACCGCAGGAGCCGAATTTCTCGGCACCATCGAAACCAATGCCCCTGATATCGCGGCGGCAACGGCCAGCGCGGCCCAAATCAGCGGCACCACCGCCAAGAAAAATGTGGCCGTGATGAACCTGGTGATTCCTCAATCGACGGATAGCCCGGATGCCGCCCTCAAGTTCGCCCTGTATGTCACCAACGATGCCAACCAGTTGTCGTTTGCCAAGGCGGCGAATGTACTTCCCTCAACGGTGGCCGCCCTAGAGGACAGTTATTTTACGGATCCCCCAGCCGATGCCTCGCCCATTTCGATCGCCCGCTCCGTCAGCGCGAATCAGATGGCAGATGCTGAGGTGCTGATTCCGGCCATGGAGGATGTTAAATCTCTGCAGAAAATCATTTACGAAAACCTGCAAGCAGCGATGCTGGGGCAGAAAACCGTGGATGAGGCGATCGCCGATGCAGAAGCCGCCTGGAACAACCGGTAGGGTCAAACCGTAGGGCGAGGGAGCAGAAGGTGCGCTAGGACCTGCAATCCAGCGCTGAACTTGAGAGCGTTGGCTAAAATCCCGACTCCCTTGCTCCCCTGCTCCCCTGCACCGATTCAGCAAACGAGGCTTGCCGGGAGTCTCTCAACGTGGGAATACTGAAATGCAACGTTTCACGGTTTGGAACTCATAGGGTATGGCCCGATTATCAGCAGAGTTAGAAACGTTCTTCTTTCAAGATTTAGAAACGGCCCAAACGGTCAACCTGGCTGACATTCTTACCTTGGCAGGGGAACGCACCTTTGGCTTTTTGTTTGTGCTGCTGGCGTTACCCTCGGCGTTGCCGTTGCCCGCCCCTGGGTACTCCATTCCGTTTGGGGCGGTGATGCTGATTTTGGCGGGCCAATTGGTGATTGGTCGCAAACGGCCCTGGCTCCCTCAAAAATGGCAAACTCGGGGCTTTGACATCAAGATCGTTCGCAAGTTTGTTAAAGCTGGGATGCCTTGGCTGCGGAGAATTGAGGTGCTGTCTCGACCGCGATTGGCCTATGTCTGCAAAAGCCCAGCCGGCAGAGTCGTGATTGGGGTGGCGATCGCCCTGATGTCCATCTCCATGTTGATTCCGATTCCGGGGACGAATACCCTACCGGCGATCGGCATCCTGATTACGGGCTTTGGCCTCCTGGATGATGATGGACTCATTAGCCTGGCCGGTTTGGTCGTTTGCATCATGGGCGCAACCCTCTCGGGACTGATTCTGTTTGGTGGCTACGAAGGGGCTAAAGCCTTGATAGAAGTGCTCAAAAACCGGGTTCTGGCACCGTAAAGATGAGGATCCTCAAGTATCTCTAAGACTTAACCCAATCTTCGGAATCGTCTAATAGCATAGAGAAGTCAGGCCCTTCCCCCCCTTTGAGAGGACCTCTCCATGGACAGAACTCTGTTGTGCCTATTAGCCCTAAGCATTGCGCTCATTATGAGCTTCGCGCCCCATGCCACCGTCACCCTATTGGTGGTGCTAACCCTGTCTGCCATCGCGACTCAGATTGCCTGGGCGACCTTACAGTCCCTCGACCAATCTAAACACCAGCGCGTCTTCGACTAACCCCACTCAAAGATAGCGGCTCCCCAGGTGAGCCCAGCCCCAAAGCCAGCGGACGCCACGATGTCGCCAGGCTGAATACGATGATCTCTCACCGCTTCATCTAAAGCTAGGGGAATTGATGCGGCTGAGGTATTCCCATAGCGGGCCATGTTGCTAACCACCCGTTCTGAGGGCACCTTCAGGCGATCGGCAACCGCGTCCAAAATCCGCTGATTGGCTTGGTGGAGCACCAGCCATTGGATATCCGCAGGGGTCAAATCAGCCCGAAAGAGAGCTTTTTCAATCACCTCAGGGACGCGCTTGACCGCAAAGCGATAGACCTCTTTACCATTCATGGTGATCGGCTGATAAGTCCCTTTCTGGACCGTTTTCCCCTCCACCAGAGGGTCTGAATCAGCCTGATAGCGAAGGTTGAGACAGCCATTCAAAGCGCCGTCACTGTGCATCTCAAATCCCAATAGGCGATCGCGATCGCTCGCCTTCAGCACCACAGCCCCAGCACCGTCACCAAATAACACACAGGTGCGCCGATCCGTCCAATCCGTCCACCGAGACAGGGCATCGGCACCAATCACCAAAACAGTCTTGTAAACCCCGTTACGCATGTATTGTGCTGCTGTGACTAGGGCAAATACAAACCCAGAGCAGGCCGCCGTTAAATCAAAGGCCACTGCCCTCGTAGCACCCAATTGGGCTTGGACCTGAGCTGCACTGCCAAACAAGTCATCGGGGGTGGATGTAGCCAAAATAATGAGATCGACCTCTGTGGCCCCTACCGCTGCCATTTCCAGGGCCGACTGTCCCGCTGTGGCAGCTAGATCAGACAGGGAGCCATGGGCTTGGAGTAAACCACGCTGTTGAATACCCGTACGGGTTTGAATCCACTCATCCGAGGTGTCAACAACCTGACCGAGTTCCTCATTACTTAGGAATACCGGTAGCCTGGCAGAGCCGCTGCCCACCAAAGAAACCCCGACTTGGATCTGCTGCACAATTAATCTCCATCCACTGTGGGCATTGCCACTCGCTGATACTGCGCCTGAATCCGCTCCAGCACCTGGTGATCCACAGCTTCTTTAGCCAGCCGAATCGCATTGAAAACCGAAGGGGCCTGAGAACTACCATGACTGATCACCGCAATGCCAGCCACCCCTAGGAGCAAAGCGCCCCCATGCTCGGCATGATCAACCCGCTGCTTCACCCGCCGCAAATTGTTTCTAAGCACCAGGGTCCCCACTTTACCGCGAACCCCTTGGGGAAGCTCCTCTCGCAAAATTTGCAAGACGGCCTCGCCCACCGCTTCGGCAAACTTGAGGAGCACATTCCCGACAAAACCATCACAAACCAGCACATCGAACTGGCCGGACAACACATCTCGCCCTTCAGCGTTACCGACAAAGGGGATAACCGCATTATCTGCTAACAGCTGATGGGCACTCACCGACAGATCATTGCCTTTGCTGGGTTCCTCACCAATATTGAGTAAACCGACCTTAGGATCCTCTACCCCCAGCACGTACCGGGAATAAATCGTCCCCATCACCGCAAATTGCTCTAGAAACTTGGGGCGACAGTCAACATTGGCTCCCACATCTAGGATCAGCACTGACTTACCCGCCATCACGGTCGGGAACACCGCGCCGATCGCCGGACGATCGATCCCCTTAAGTCTCCCTAGACGCAGCAGAGCTGCCGCCATAGCGGCCCCAGAATGGCCTGCCGAAACCACAGCATCGGCCCGCTTTTTCTTCACCATATCCATCGATACGTTGATGGAGGCTTTCGGTTTGCGGCGCAAGGCGCTGAGGGGTTCCTCATGCATCTCGATCGTGCCTTCAGCAGGCACAATCTCTAGATCTTTGAGACCATCGACGTTGGACGTAGAGGCGCGGATCTGATCTGGGTCACCCACCAGCAGGATATCGACATCCAGCTCCGCTTTCGCCCTAACGGCACCAGCTACAATCTCGGCAGGCGCATAATCGCCGCCCATCGCATCAACGGCGATTCGTGCCCGAGTCGCTACCATAGACTGAATTCTGTAAAAACTTAGAAAATTTTAGCAGACTACTCTTCCCCTGGTTCCACAATCCGTTGGAACAGGTAACCGGTCCCCCTAGCGGTGAGAATCAGCTCAGGGTTACTGGGATCGTCTTCTAGCTTGGCCCGCAGCCGAGAGATATGGACATCAACGACGCGGGTATCGACATGGCGCTCAGGGGTATAGCCCCACACCTCTTGCAAAATCTCAGCCCGGGAAAAGGGCTCTCCAGAACGGCTGACAACCAACTCCAGCAAGCTAAATTCCATCCCCGTCAGCCGGATGCGCTCGTTGCCCTTATAGACTTGGCGCTTGTTGGTATCGATACGAATGTTGTTGATGGTGATCACCCCAGAACTGGGGATGCCCGTGGCATTGCCTTTCTCGACGCGCCTGAGTACGGAGCGAATCCGCGCCTCCAACTCCTTGGGGGAAAAGGGCTTGACCACATAATCATCGGCCCCTAATTCCAGGCCGGTGATGCGATCGGCCACATCCCCGAGGGCGCTCAGCATGATGATGGGAATATCCGATTCTTTGCGGAGCTCTTGACAAACCCCGTAGCCATCGAGTTTCGGCATCATCACATCCAGGACCACCAGATCGGGATGGGAGGTACGAAAAGTTTCTAGGGCTTCTTCTCCATCAGCGGCAGTGACCACATCGTAGCCAATCATCGACAAGCGAGTTTCGAGAATGCGTCGAATGCTGGCCTCATCATCCACAACCAGAATCTTTTCTTTGGTGCTATCCAAGGGTCTTGCCGCTCCTACTGAACTCAGGCTCGAAAACTAAATAGTAGTTGAAGATAAATATTAATCTCTCACAGTTAACTTTTAGCTTTTGATACTAAAATCGTACGTTATCCTATGCAGTTTGGTCGGCATAAGCCCCTGTAAAGCCATCTTTCAGCCGTTTCTTAAGAGCTAATAGCATTCTGCCAGGGTCATTAAGAAGTATTGCGTGGGCGATGAGCCCTGCTAAGGTACCGCAGGCCTACCATGGCGAAGTCCCGTTCGATCTTTGTGTGCAATGGGTGTGGTGCAGAATCACCCCAGTATTTTGGGCGTTGCCCCGTTTGTGGAAGTTGGAACACCTTAGTCGAGCAAACACCGACTGGGGGAGACGGGAATGCCAGTCGTTTAGGGGTGGTGGCCGGCAGATCGCGATCACCTAAGGATCGACCCAACCGTAAGGAGCAAGGCCCCCGCCTGTCCCTGACCTTGGACCAAATTGAAGATCACCCCCAAGCCCGTAGACCGTCCGGATATGGCGAGTTGGATCGGGTGCTGGGGGGAGGCATCGTTCCTGGCTCCTTAGTGCTCGTGGGGGGCGATCCAGGGATTGGCAAGTCCACCCTATTGCTGCAGGTGGCCAACCACTTATCTACGCAAATTCCTGTGCTCTATGTCTGTGCCGAAGAGTCGGGCCAGCAGGTCAAGCTGCGATCCCAGCGCCTCGGGATTGGCCAAACCCTCAAGGTCAACGGCCCCGGATCAGAACCCCTCAAGCATCCCGACCTTTACCTATTACCCGAAATCGATCTAGAAACCATCTTGATGGAACTGGAAGCATTACGCCCCCCAGTTGCCGTGATTGATAGCATTCAGGCCCTGTATTACAGTGCCTTGACCTCAGCCCCCGGTTCGGTTTCCCAGGTACGGGAATGTACGTCGGCCCTGATGCAGTTGGCGAAGCGGGAAGACATCGCCCTCTTTATCGTCGGCCATGTCACCAAGGAGGGGGCGATCGCTGGCCCCAAGGTCCTAGAGCATCTTGTGGATACCGTGCTCTATTTTGAAGGGGAGCGCTTTGCCAGCCACCGTCTACTGCGATCGGTGAAAAACCGGTTTGGGGCAACCCATGAGCTGGGGGTATTTGAGATGGTGGATCGGGGCCTAGAGGAGGTCACCAACCCATCGGAGCTATTTTTAGGAAATAGGGATGAGGCTGTGCCGGGGATCGCGACGATCGTGGCCTGTGAGGGCACGCGTCCTCTGGTAGTGGAGCTGCAAGCCCTAGTCAGTCCCACCAGCTACAGTTCTCCCCGGCGCTCGGCCACGGGTGTTGAATACAATCGCCTGTTGCAAATCCTGGCGGTGCTCGAAAAACGGGTCGGGATTCCCCTCTCCAAACTGGATGCCTATGTGGCCTCCTCAGGGGGGCTGAATGTGGGAGAACCTGCCGCCGATTTAGGCATCGCCATTGCGGTGGCGGCCAGCTTTCGAGACCGGACGGTGGACCCCTACACGGCTCTGATTGGGGAAGTTGGGTTAGGGGGGCAGGTACGCCCCATTTCCCAACTGGAACTCCGTCTGAAGGAGGCCGCAAAGTTAGGGTTCAAGCGGGCGATCGTCCCGAAGGGGCAAGGCGGAACCGACAGCACCCTAGAGGTCATCCCGGTGAGCCGGGTGATGGACGCAATGACCCTAGCCCTAGGGGCTGCTACCCATTGAGTTGTAATCGCCGCCATTGCCCCTAGCCGGATGGTGAGGGTGGGCGCGGCTAGGGTCACCCAGCCAGGTTCGCAACTTAATAAATGACGCGCCCTAGGCGGGGCCTCTGGAGGTGGTGAATTCCTTCTGCTCCTCGTCTTCTTGCCATTGGGGCGCAGTAAAGTGACCGTCATCCAAGATGTGTTGAATCACCCCTTGAATCACCTGGCGCAGCCGCTGCTGGTTGGCACTGTAGTCAACGGTGACGGTCATGACATAGCGTTCGTCATCGATCTTGACCGCCACAGTGCTGCCAATCACCTTTGAATTTTGCCCGGTTTTTTCACCAATCCAAGCGACGCGCTCACTCTTGAGTTGCTTGACCGCCTTGTAGCCAAAATCCCAATCGTATTGACCCACCAGCGCGTCTAAAATTTCCCCATCACCGGGATGGGTAAAGGTATAAATCTGCCGCATCATTTCGGTGACCTCATTGGTGGTCATGGTGTTGGGGCCGGACCCCCGGTTGCTGGTCGGATACGTGCGATCGCCCACCAACTTGGTGTTCACCGTTGTGCCGGGATAGCCCAATTCCGCCAGGGTGGTGTTGATGTAATCCCAACCCATGTAATCCACCAGTTGATTGGTGGCGATATTGTTGCTCTCTTTGATCATGCGGACCATCACCTCTCGCAATGAGTAGGTGTGATCGACAAAAATCTTGGCCCCGCTAGCGTTCTCAGTCCAGTTATGGGGGTCGATATAGACAGCTTCGTCCAGATCAAGGTTCTCGGTAGTGACCTTATGCATCAAGGCCACGGCCATGGGTAGCTTGATCAAGCTAGCGGGACTCGCCGGCGGGATATCCCCCTGAAAATGACGGCATTCCCCAGACAGATGGCAGACCGAAATCCGGATCGCGTCAGCGGGACCGGCTTCTTCGGCAATGTCAGCTAAAAAATCAGACTGGCGAGCATCCACATCGATGGTCACAAGCTGTGCGATGTGGCGATAGTCGGCTTCCTTAGCCTGGGCCTGTTGCCAAAGCAATGACTGCTCTGGAATGAAGCGGAGGTGGGCGATCGCTTCACCCCATAATGTCTCTTGCTCCTCTAAGGCTTTGAGGGTGACCGCATCACGGGATCGGCTCTGATCTCGCACCCAAATCGCTTCGCTAGCAAGCGCTAGAGCCCGACTGTAATGATCATCAGCGGTCGCCTCTAAGGTCACTCTTTGATCTAACTCGGAGGCCACTTTTGCCAGATCAAAATAAGGCCCCAGAGCCCCCACATCTCGGGTCAGTCGCAGGGACAATTGCTGCCTCATTTGCTGCTGAATTTGCGCTTGCAAACGCTCTAATTCAGCCAAGCTCTCAGCCTCTCGAACCTTTAGCAACAAGGAATCATCGGGTTTAGGTAAGGCCGTTGACGCCAAAGCAACCACCATGGCCAGTACTAACGCCCCGATGGTATTCACAACAATGACTGTAGGACGCCAAAACCGGCCCATATTAGGAGTCACAGAGAGTACAACAAACTTAACTTGAGATTATGGAGCAACTTACCTCAATTTCAAAGCGGCTGATTGTCACCTGAGATACGTCCCCTGGCAACAGGGACTCACACCATGACTCCTTGATGTTTTGCCCTAGGCTCGATCGGCTGCGATTAGTGAGCCCCGTGCCATCGCGGTCGGACTGAGGGGCAGGGTGAAATCCGACGCGAGAGACGCGATAAAACGCCGGTGCTTCCTATACTGATATCTTGTGCCGATAGATTGCGCCGGTATATTGCGTCTGAATCCCACTTGTTTGCTGAGGCTGTTTCATGTCGTTGATCCGCGAGTTACACCGTCAACTCACCCAAAAAGAGCGTTCTGCCGTTGAGATCACCCAGGGCTATCTGGCTCACATTGAGACCTTAGAACCTCAACTCCGCAGCTTTTTGACGATCACGGCGGATCACGCCCTAGCCAAAGCCCAGCAGGTTGACCAGCAGATTGCCGCAGGGGAAGCCATTGGTCTGTTAGCGGGCATTCCGATCGCCCTGAAGGACAACCTCTGTACCCAAGGGGTGCAAACCACCTGTGCCTCCAAGGTGCTGGAGGGGTTTATTCCCCCCTATGAGTCCACCGTTACCGAACGCCTCGCAACGGCTGGCACCATTTGCCTGGGCAAAACCAACATGGACGAGTTTGCCATGGGCAGCTCCACCGAGAATTCGGCTTACCAAGTCACGGCGAACCCTTGGGATATCGCTCGGGTGCCAGGGGGCTCCTCGGGGGGCTCGGCGGCAGCAGTGGCAGCAGATGAATGTCCGATCGCCCTCGGGTCCGATACGGGGGGCTCCATTCGTCAACCGGCGGCATTCTGTGGGGTGGTGGGACTCAAACCCACCTATGGCCTGGTTTCCCGCTATGGCTTGGTGGCCTACGCCTCCTCCCTGGATCAAATTGGTCCGTTAACCCGCACGGTGGAGGATGCCGCCATTGTGCTGGGAGCGATCGCTGGACATGACCCCAAAGATTCCACCAGCCTCAATGTTGACATTCCTGATTACACTCATACCCTCAAGCCCGGCCTCGATTGCAAAGGGCGGAAGATTGGCATTATCCAAGAAACCTTTGGAGATGGCTTAGACCCGGTGGTAGATGCAGCGGTCAAAACCGCGATCGCCCAATTGGAAAGCCTGGGGGCCGAGGTTCAGACCCTCTCCTGCCCGCAGTTCCGCTATGGGGTGCCCACCTACTACATCATTGCGCCGTCAGAAGCCTCCTCTAACCTGGCCCGCTATGATGGGGTCAAATATGGCTTGCGGGCCAACAACGACAGCCTCATGGACATGTATACCAAAACCCGCGCGACGGGATTTGGAGCCGAGGTCAAACGCCGGATCATGATTGGCACCTACGCCCTCTCGGCAGGGTACTACGATGCCTACTATCTCAAGGCCCAAAAGGTCCGTACCCTGATCAAACAGGACTTTGAGAAAGCCTTTGAGTCCGTTGATGTCCTTCTCTGTCCCACCACCCCCACCACCGCCTTTAAAACGGGGGAAAAGGTAAACGATCCCCTCAGCATGTACCTTTCAGATTTGATGACTATTCCCGTCAACTTAGCGGGACTACCCAGCCTCAGTCTGCCCTGCGGGTTTGATCAGGCTGGGTTACCCATCGGCTTGCAACTCATCGGCAATGTCTTGCAAGAGCAAACTTTGCTAGAGGTCGCCTATGCCTATGAGCAAGCCACACCCTGGCATACCCAAACCCCTCACCTTTAGGGCCACTATCAGGGGTTGGGCTGCCTGGCGTTGGGGTAAATGAACTGGTATGGACCTAGGTTCCGTGACTTTGCCGATGTCAAGGGCGTTAGATTGACGCCACCCTATAGTTATGATTTATGGTCTATGATTTTGCCTGTCCGCCCTTAGGCAACGCTAACCAATCATCTAAGCCATCAGAAGCCGATCAACGATTCAGCCTTACCCCTTTTACCTAAGCACCCTAATAGGCTAGCCCACGGGTCATTGAGGGTGATGTGTAGGGTGAGAGTCATCTTCTCAGATGACGGATCGGGTTGTTAGCTTATAGGCAAAATAATCAGGACCAACTGGCAACTCTTATCGGGGAACCAGAGGGGAAAATCTGTGCAGCAGACTCTAGATTTGCAAACCAACGTGGATTTGATCACAGTCAAGCCTGGGCAACTCTCGATTGCCACCAGCAACATCGCAGCTCGTCCCATGAGTTTTATGGATGAGGGGCAGCGGCTAGGCTATGAACCAGCGGTAACCAGGGCTGTCTGCGATCGCATGGGATTGGAACCCGTATGGTCCCCTGTCCCCATGCAAGACTTTTATACCGAACTCAGCACCGGCAAGTACGACGTGATTTGGTTCAACCAAGTCATTACCCAAGAGCGCCGGGCTTGGGCTGACTTTACCCGCCCCTACGGTCGGTTTGACACCGCTATCTTGGTTAAAGAAGAGAGCCCGATTGAGGTTAAAGCCGATCTCAGTGGCAAGCGGGTGGGGGTGCTGCAAGGTAGTACCACCCACCTACTCCTAGAGATGTTTCCCCCCGATATTGAGGTGGTGTCCTTTTCAGGGCAGGATCAAGTTTTAGCCTCAATGCTAGAGGCCCTCTATGAGGGCACCATTGATGCGATGGTAGAGGATGAACTCCTGCTCATGGCAGCAGAGGCTCAGGACAGCGGCTTACGGATTGCATTTCAGTTGCCCACCCAACGCCCTTTTGGGGTCGGGGTATTGCCGGGGAACCGAGAATTGTTAGATGGCTTAAACGATAGCCTCAATGCCCTGATTGCTGACGGCACCTTAGCTAAGTTGTGGGGGCAGTGGATTCCCTTTAAGGCCTACCCGTTTTAGCTCGCGCATTTATGGCAATTCCGGCGGTTACGTTGCGGTCTACCACTGAAGCCGATCTCCCGTTTGTTCGGGCTGCTGAGCAAGCGACAGAAAATGCTCAGTTCATTCGTCAGTGGTCACAGCAGCGCCACCTCATCGCTTGCAATCACCCAGACGAGCGTCACTGGATTATTACCGATACCGCCAATGGCCAAGCGGTGGGGTATTCAATTTTTCTAGGGATCCAAGACCCTGATCAGACGATCTTGCTCAAGCGCATCGTGATCACAGCCAAGGGGCACGGCTATGGTCGTGCGGCCCTCAAGCAGTTGATCGCCAAAGCTTTTAACGACTTTCAGGCGAACCGCCTCTGGCTGGATGTGATGACCACCAATGCCCGCGCCCGGCATCTCTACGAGAGTCTAGGTTTTGTGGAAGAGGGCTGCCTGCGGGAAGCGGTCAAAACCCCCAATGGCTTTGCTTCTGCCTGGGTGATGGCGATTTTGAAATCGGAGTTTTACGGAACCATCACCGCGTAACCCCCTTGGGGATCTGAGGCAAGGGGTGCAGGGGTCGCCAACTTTTGTCTAAAGTCCCTTTTACTGAGAGAGTGAGAGATGGATTTTTTTCAGGATTAGCCATGGTCAAGACAGCGTGGGTGTTTCCCGGACAGGGATCGCAATCGGTGGGGATGGGCACAGATTTGTTCGCATCAGAGGCGGCCCAAGACCGGTTTGCGATCGCCGAGAGCATTCTGGGATGGTCGATTCCCACTGTCTGCCAAAGTCCCGACGACAAGGTCTCCAATACCCTCTATACCCAGCCCTGTCTCTACGTTCTCGAAAGCCTGCTGGTGGATCTGCTCAGGGAGCAAGGCTACGAACCGGATCTAGTTGCCGGTCATAGTCTGGGGGAATATGTGGCCCTCTACACCGCTGGGGTCTTTGACTTTAGTGCCGGTCTGCGATTAGTCCAGCGCCGGGCCGAGCTCATGTCCCAAGCCTCGGAGGGGGGGATGGCCGCGCTAATGGGCTTTGACCGCGAAGAACTAGACGCCAAACTCGCCGAAACAGCAGGGGTGGTGCTGGCCAATGACAATAACCCTGGCCAGGTGGTGATTTCAGGGACTCCAGAAGCGGTGGATACCCTTATGGGTCGCGTCAAAGCCAAGCGAGCCATCAAGCTGAATGTCAGCGGAGCATTCCACTCTCCCTTAATGGCCCCTGCGGCCCGCGAGTTTCAGGAGATCTTGGATGCGGTAGCCTTCCAAACGGCAACGCTACCGGTGCTGTCCAACGTTGACCCCACCCCCAGCACCGATGGCGACACCCTCAAGCAACGGCTAACGGCCCAGATGACGGGTGCGGTGCGGTGGCGAGAAATTACCCTACAACTGCCAGAGTTAGGGATTGAGCAGGTCGTGGAAGTAGGGCCTGGCAATGTCTTGACCGGTCTGATTAAACGCACCTGCAAAACCCTCAAGCTCGTGAATGTGGGCACCTTGGCCCAGATCCAAGGATTGGGAGCGTGATCCCTTGACCCTGAGCCGTGATCGCGAATCTCCCCTTAGCCTGGCCCTCTACCGCCTGTTCAAATGGTCGGTAGTGAGTCCGATGTTCCATGGTTACTTTCGGGGACACATCCACGGGGTTGAGAATGTACCCCGGCGTGGCCCTCTCTTGGTGGTGGCTAACCATGCCAGCGACTTTGACCCGCCGATTGTCTCAGTCTGTATGAACCGCCCCGTGTCCTATATGGCCAAGGAAGAACTCTTTCGGGTACCGGTTTTAGGCCCAGCCATCCGCCTCTATGGGGCCTATCCAGTCAAGCGCGGATCGGCCGATCGCAGCGCCATCCGCTCAGCTCTACAACAGTTGGATCAGGGCTGGGCGGTGGGCATCTTCCTTCAGGGCACCCGGACCCCCGATGGCCGCATTCCGGCCCCCAAATTAGGGGCTGCCCTAATTGCCGCAAAAGCTCAGGTGCCGCTCTTGCCCGTCAGTCTATGGGGCAGTCACCGCATCTTTGCCAAAGGCAATGTTCCCCGCGCCGTACCCTTGACGGTCCGTATTGGTACGCTCCTCAATCCACCCCCTTCCACTGCTCGGGCCGACCTAGAGACCACGACCCAACAGTGCGTAGAAGCGATCCACCGCCTCCATGATCAGGGTCGCTAGGCAGGTTGCACCCCAAGGGGTGAGTCGAGCACGGTAAAATAGGCCCTCAGACGTCTTCGTAGCCGCTATGACCCAATCCCTTCGCGATGAACTGGCTAATTTGGTGGGAGCGGCCCAGTGGCATAATCTCTTACCCCATGCGGCGAAGGACACCTTAGTAGTGGTCACCCCTGGTTTGGCATTGGTGGATGTAGGGGTGGCGATCGCCAATGATCAGGTCACGGTCGTCAATCGTTGGATCAGTGAGGCATTGATTGCCAAGCCCACCGCTGAGCAGCTAGAGCATTGGGATCGCGATCGCGCCCGAGAATTCCAGACCTTGATTGTGCAGCCTTACGTCCTGATTCAGGAAACCTCCTAACCCCCATGGGCTCCAGTTTTTCACCTCCCCCACCCCAGTCATCACCCAAGCTCAGCCTGTTTAGCACCCCGTTGCCCTGGCTGAGTGCCTTTTGGAAGCTTTCGCGGCCCCACACCATCATCGGCACCAGTCTCAGCGTCATTGGGGTGTTTGCCATCACCTGGACATTGCTCCAGACCGCAGCGTTACCCACGACGCCTTTACTCAACCCGTTTTCGCTATTTTTACCGTTGCTGGCTTGCCTGGCAGGGAATATCTACATCGTCGGGTTAAACCAGATCGAAGACGTGGAAATCGATCGCATCAACAAGCCCCATTTACCCATCGCAGCAGGAGAGTTTTCCCTGCAGGATGCCTGGTGGATTGTGGGGATGGCAGGGGCGATCAGTATTGTGCTCTCGGTGTTGGGGGGCTGGTTTTTACTGGCGACCATTCTGATCAGCTTGATGATTGGCACGGCCTATTCATCACCACCAACAAGGCTCAAACGGTTTCCATTCTGGGCGTCGATTTGTATTTTGACGGTACGGGGGGCAGTGGTAAATCTGGGTCTATTTTGGCACTACAGCACCCAGTTAGGGTTACCCCTAAGCATCCCTGGCAAAATCTGGGGTCTAACGGCGTTCATTGTGATGTTCAGCGTTGTGATCGCGATTTTTAAGGACATCCCAGATTTAGAAGGCGATCGTCGTTTCAACATCAGCACGTTTACGGTGCAGTTGGGGCAACAGCGGGTGTTTAATATTGCCCGCGTTATTTTGACCCTGTGCTACCTGGGGGTGGCGGGGGCGGCCCCTTGGGTTTCGGGGCTGAATGCGAGTTTCTTGGGGGTCACCCATGGGG
>JAQCKL010000052.1 GCA_027592485.1 Cyanobacteriota bacterium | reverse complement strand
GCGGTAATGTCTTCTACCACCGCAATCAGGTAAAGGGGCTGCCCAGCCTGATTGCGCATCAGCGACACGGTCAGATGGCCCCAGACCAGCGTTCTATCCTTACGGATATAGCGCTTTTCGAGGGAATAGCTAGACCGAGCCTCCCCCAACAATTGAGAATAGGCCGCCAGATTGGTGGGCAGGTCGTCGGGATGGGTGAGGGCTTGAAACGTCAGGGTGAGGAGTTCCTCGGCGGTATAACCCAGAAACTGGCAGAGCCCCGGATTTACCCGCAGCAACCGTCCGTCTAGGGAGGCCTGGGTCATGCCCACGGCGGCTTGCTCAAAGATGGCCCGGAAGCGAGCTTCACTCTCCCGAATGGCTTGGTCACTGTGGTTTTGTTCGATCGCCAGACCTGCCAGTTTAATGGCGATATCAATCAGTTCCTCATCCTGGGCGCTGGGGTGGTAGGGAGCCTGGTGATACTGGGCAAAGGTGCCTAACACCTGCCCGGTACGGGAGACAATGGGCACTGACCAGCAAGCCCTCAGACCGTGGGCGAGGGCCAGATCGCGGTAGTTGTCCCACAGGGGATCGGTGGCAATGTCGGTGACGATCACCGGCTCTTGGCGAAAGGCAGCGGTACCGCAGGAGCCCACCTGAGGCCCGATCTCGGTACCATTAATGGCCTGCTGGTAAGCCACCGGCAAGCTGGGGGCGGCCCCGTGCCAAAGCTGCTGATCGTCGAGCAGTAAGATCGACCCGAGCATCCCCTCGGCTTGGGTTTCGAGGGTGAGGAGGAGCTGGTTCAGCACCTCGGGTAATGGGGTATCTAAGACCATTAGCTCCAGGACTTGCCGCTGCCCGGCCAGCAGTTGGGCCTGGCGGGCTTGTTCCGCTTGCAGGTGTTTGCGATCGCTGATGTCAACGCTGACGCAAACAAACCCCGTCGGCTCGGCCTGCCCATCGCGCAGTAAAGAATCCACCATGTGGATGGGCAGCAGACTACCATCCTTACGCTTCACCTCAAACTCCCCTTCCCAATGGCCCTGCTCGGTCACCCCCTGGAGGATGTGCTCGGCCTGGTGGTGCAACGCTTGGGGTATGAGAATATCTTTAACGTTGGCCCCCAGAGCTTCGGCGACGGTCCACTGGTACAGGTCTTCCGCGTGCTGGTTCCAGTAGGTAATCTGCCCATCCAAATCAGTGGCAATAACCGCTTGCCGTACCTGGTGCAACAGAGAGGCCTGAAAGGCGATCTGGGCGGCAGCCTGCTTGGACTCGGTCACGTCAATCTGAATGCCGATCAACCGAGTCGGGGTCCCCTGGTCGTCGTAGGTAAGCTGACCGATGTTACGCAGCCAGTGAATGGTGCCATCGGGCCAGCGCACCCGCACCTCTAGTTCGAGGTTAGACTGGCCGGCCAGGGTTTGTAAAAATGCGGCATCGGCCTGTTCGCGATCGTCTGGGTGAATGGCCGCTAACCAGTTGGCATAGCTAGCCTCGTAGCGATCGGCGGTATAGCCCAGCAGTTCAAAGTTTTCCGCACTCCAGGTGAGTCGGTCGCTGGGCATGTCCCAGTCCCAAACCCCGGCCCTAGCGGCCCTCAGGGCCAGGGAAAGCCGCTGGTTACTGGTCTGCAGAGAGGTCATGATCTGGTGATAGGCGGTGATATCGGTGCCAATGCCCAAGGCCACCCCTGGGTCGTAGCCCGGCCAACTGAACGGCAGCTTATGCCAGCGCAGCCAGTGCTCTACCCCATCGGCATCGACCTCACATTCCTCCGCAATGACGATTTCCTGCTGGGTCTCGATCACGGTTCGGTTTTGCTGTTTAAAGGCCGCTACCTCGGCAGCCTCTAGGTGAAAGTCTGAATCTTGCTGGCCTACCAACTGCTCAGGGGTGGTGCCGTAAAAGTCAGCCAGTTCCTGATTGGCTAACAAATAGCGCCCCGCCCAGTCTTTAACAAAAATTTTATTGGGAACCTGGTTAATTAGAGTCTTAAGCAGGTGGCTTTCGCCTTCTAATGCATGCTTACTCTGGTGGGCTTGAGCCGCGTTTAATATCCTTTTTAACGCCAATGACAGCAGTGGCTGCTGAAACTCTTCGCGGTCCTTAATCAGGTAATCAGTACCACCTTGCGTCAGCCATTCATTGAGGTTGTCTACCTCATCCGCTTCTGCGATGGCAACCGCATAATAGGGGCACTGGGTAGGGGCTAACTCAGCCTGATCGAAAAGGGACTTGAGTGATTGGAGGGGGGCAAAAACAAGATCACTCGTGGCTAAATGATTGGATTCAGCAGAGGCGGGTAATGGGTCTAAAAACTCCAGCTGATCGGCTGTACTCACCGCTTTGATGACCTGGGTGAGTGTGACCCAGTCATGCTCTAGGTTGCCCCAAAACAGAATTTTCATAGGTCAAGAGCTGCAGCTAAAGCGTCTGTTGCGTTATCCCTTTCCCTTTTCTGATTACTAACTGAGATGGCACTGCTGATAAGTGTATGGACGTCATTAAACGTAGCTGTGAGCTTCTGGAAGCCTGACGATGCCGTTGTCGGGATGCTCATTAGTTCTGTCCACCTACTTATTTGATAATAATTAAGGTTTTTATGGTGGCTCCCAATTGAGTCAGGCAACCCTTGACTGAGCTTTAGATCCCCTCAGCTTCTGGCTTCCTAAGGTTCGTGCCACCCCCTGATCAAGCAGGCCAGGGAGAAAGCCGTGCCCTTTACCCAAGCAAAATCGGCAATATCGAGCTTGGCGATCGCTTAGACTGCTTTCGTAGCTATACATGATTGGGTCTACGATCTGAGCTGCCGATCCCCCAAAAAACTAATACTAAACCAAGCCCACTTTGAGAACTGTAGTTTTTCTCTCACCCCTCGCCCTCTGGGAGAGGGACTGGGGGTGAGGGGAACTCCGGGTTTCAAGGTAAACGAGGTTTACAACCATATTTTTACCTCATCGGCTTTGTCGATCTTGCGTTGGGCGTGAATTTTAAAATAGTTTGATAATATTTATTTCGGTTTTTCTGTTTTGAGTCCGACCTGGTTTTAAACTATCCTATCCATTAGTTTGGTTAGGGCTTTCATGCTTCTAGGTGAGAAAAGCATGAATGGGCAGCAAGGTAACAATCCCAGAAATTCAGATGGCTGGTGAGGACTAGAAATCAGCATTGACTCTGGTTTTAAGGGTTCCCTGCCTCAGTAATTCCACTCGATTTGTAGGGTGCTCTTCACATTGAGTAATCCTTGGACAGAAATTGGCTTGCAAATTGCGAGCCTGAGGCCAATGGGCTAAAGGCTGATCCCCAGGCCTTGCGGCCGCTAACAAAAGCAAGCCTGGGCCGCATCCCATATTAAGTTGTGTGAGTGGATGCCATCGGTACCTATGCTCCAGGTATGGTCAAGATTTCCTATGATTGAGCCTATTGCTTAATCCAGTGACGAACTGATTTTCTCAATATTCTTTTTTGGGTTCAGGTCGTTGAGGTGTGATAAGTCAAGGAAAGAGTTAGGCATGGTTAGGAAGAAAACCATTGTGATTGCCGTTAAAGCATTGTTGTTTGATCTCTGACCTTGCTTGACTGACAAAAGTTGTTCGCCCACCCTGCGGGAAGAGCACAGCTCTACATCCCCCAACCCCTCTCCCAGATGGCGTAGGGTGAGGGCTTTCCGGGGATCTGAGTATCGGTTTTGTCAGTCAATCAGCCTCTGATCTTGCCACCGGCTATGCCATTAGGATCGAGAGTTTACCGTCATCCCCCAACTACCCGCCCCCGCCCCTAGCCGAGATTTTCCCCTGCCGTGCCTAGGGGATTCGCCCCCCCCGGTGCCTAGCGCCCAGGAGATTGAAGCGTGCCAAGATTGGCTCAGTTTTCATCGTCTTTGGGGGCAGTTATCCGGTGAGGCCTTGAGGGCGATCGCCCAGGCCTTACATATCTTTCGGGTAGATCCCCAAACGCTGATCTACCAGGAAGGCCAGCCTGCTACCGGGCTCTACTTACTCAAGTGGGGGGCCGTTGAGATTTATCGACTCTCCCCGATCGGCAAATCGCTGATTCGCCAGCGCAGCGCCGGGGATTTGTTTGGCTATGTGTCACTGATGGCCGATGTCGATCACGGTCGGCATCAAACCCAGGCGATCGCCCTGACCGCCAGTGAGCTTTGGTTTTTGCCCCAGGCCCAGTTCCATCACTTGTTGCAGCAGTATGCCGACATTGAGCGTTTGTTTAATGGCCTGCTAGCCCAAGACCTCAATGCCTTTAGCGCCCGCATTGCCCAAGAGCAGTGCCGCATCCAGGGGTTGCGGGACTACATCCACGCGGTGCCTACCGGAGAAACGATTCTCGGCAATGGCAAGTTCAGCCAAAAGCTGAGGGACTCCGTTGGCCAGGCCGCCGAAACGCTCAAACCTGTGGTGTTGCAAGGGCCACCGGGCACCGGCAAAACCTTTCTGGCTGGGCTGATCCACAGCCGATCTGGTCTGGCCGACCAACCCTTTGTCGAGCTCGATTGCGCCAAACTCCCCCGCCTCGACGATGGCCGCTTAGATACTGACCTGCTGTTTGGCCGGGTAGGGGGGGCACCCGGCCTGATCGCCCTCCTAGAACGGGGGACATTACTGCTGAGTAATGCCCAGGTGTTGATGGGGGCGGGGGATGCGCCTGGGGAAGATCGTGTTTCGGCTCCGGGGACGCCATGGGAACGCCTGAGCCATTACCTACAGACCGGCAACCTCCTGCCCAACCCGAGTCGGGGCGACGCCAGCCCTGAAATAACCGCACCGCCCCAGCCCAGCCAATCCTGGGTGCGGCTGATGCTGGCAGCCCCCAGCACCATCGCTCTACCGGGGGGCGAAACCCTCGCCATCAAGCTGTTTAGCCTGCCCCAGCGCAAGCCCGACATTCCAGACTTTGCCCACTATTTCCTGGGTCGGTTTTGCCAGGAACAAAATCGCGCCCTTCTCACCCTCGATCAGGCTGATTTACGCCGCCTGATCAGCTACGACTACCCCGGCAACCTCACCGAACTGGCCGAAATTCTGCACCGAGCGGTGATCATGACCCCTACCGGACAAACGGTGATTCCCGAGCAGGCGCTGTGGTCAGTGCAGTCGGCCAAAAATGCCTTCCGCGTCGATCTGCTCACCCAACTGCCCTGGCTACGGCAAGTCTTGCTCAGCCGCTGGTACCCCGGAGGGCTATGGATCGTGATGATGGCGGTTTTTGTGCCCGTCACCGTTGCCGGATTTCTGGGGCCGCAGGGGCGAGACAGCAGCGTCACCCTAAATTTATTTACTGGTAGGGGGTGGCCGGGTTATCTACTGCTGTTTGCCTTTATTGGTCGTCTGTGGTGCGCCGTCTGTCCCTTTATGATCACGGCGGAATGGCTGCGGCGGCTATCGCTCTGGCTGTTTCCCCGCCAGCAGTTGCCCTGGCCGACCCGGTGGCTCAACCGCTGGGGGGCGTGGGTGCTATTTGGCGGCTTTGTGGTGATTTATCTCTGGGAAAAGCTCTGGGATTTGCCCCACCATGCCTATCTCTCGGCCTGGTTGCTGTTGGCGATTACGGCGGGGGCGGTGATTTTTAGCCTGATTTACGAGCGTCGGCTGTGGTGTCGCTACCTCTGTCCCATCGGCGGCATGAATGGCATGTTTGCCAAGTTGGCGATGGTAGAGCTGCGATCGACCCAACAGGTGTGCGGCAGCCAGTGCAGCACCTTCGGCTGCTATAAGGGCAGTGGCGCGACCCCCGTCACCTTTGCCGATGCCTTGCCCACGGAAGGCCAAGCCACCGGGGGCTGCCCCCTTTATTCCCATCCGGCGCAGTTGCAAGACAACCGCGACTGCGTGCTGTGTATGACCTGCCTCAAGGCCTGTCCCCACCGCTCGGTGCAGCTCAATTTGCGCTTCCCCGCCTCCGATTTGCTGGACAATCACCAGGGTAATTGGGCCGAAGCGGCGCTGTTGCTGCTGTTGTTGGGTGGGGTATTGATGCACCACAGCCAGCAAATCTTAGGGTGGCTAGGGTTCAACGGTGTCGCCATGGATGCGGGCCACCTATTGACCAGTACGCCGATCGCCCTCGCCCTTCTGAGTATCCCAGCGGGGCTGACCTACCTCACCCATGGGATCGCCCGCCGCCTTGATCCCGAACAGCCGACCTATCTCACGGTCATCTATGCCTATCTGCCCTTTGTTCTAGCCGCCAATCTGGCCCATTACATCCCTGCCGCCATGACCGAAGCCGGGCAGATTCTCCCCGTTCTGGCTCGCACCTTGGGCTACAGCGGGGCCGGTTTGCCGACCCTCACCTGGAGTGCAGATGTCGCCCAATTTCTCCAGGGGGTTACCCTCCTGTCGGCGCTGGTTTTTAGTCCCTATCCGCTACTGCGCATTACCAAACGCACCTTGCTTAGCAATCTGCCTCACCTGATGCTGATGGTGGGGTTGGCTGGGTTCTTTTTCCAACTACTTATCAGAAGCTCTGGACTATGCTGATTCATCGTGACATTACCGCAGTTGTCGGTCATACCCCCCTAGTCAAGCTGCAGCGACTGCCCCAGCAGTTTGGCTGTGTGGCAGAGATTGTGTTGAAACTGGAGGGTATGAATCCGGCCAAGTCCGTAAAAGATCGGATTGCCGTCAGCATGGTGCTAGAAGCAGAACGAGCTGGGCTGATTCAACCCGGCATTTCGACCATTGTTGAGGCCACCTCCGGCAATACGGGCATTGGGCTGGCGATGGTCTGTGCTGCCAAGGGCTACCGCCTGATCCTTACCATGCCGGAGAACATGAGCCGAGAACGGCAGCAAATTCTCCAAGCCTACGGAGCGGAGGTGATTTTAACCGCCGCAGAAGCGGATATGCCGGGGGCGATCGCCCATGCCAATCACCTCCTCACCACCCTGCCGAACGCTTTTTCGCCCCACCAGTTCAGCAACCCAGCCAATCCCAAAATTCACTACGAAACCACTGGCCCCGAAATCTGGCAAGATACCGATGGCCAACTGGCGGTCCTGGTAGTGGGTGTGGGCACCGGAGGCACCCTCACGGGGGCCGGTCGCTATCTCAAACAAAAAAATCCCCACCTCCAGATCGTGGCGGTTGAGCCGGTCAAGAGTGCCGTCCTGAGCGGGCAGCCTGCGGGGGAACACAACTTGCAGGGCATTGGGGCTGGGTTTATTCCCGATGTCTTGCGGGTGGATCTGATTGATGAAATTGCGACGGTGACCGAGACCCAGGCCTATACCATCGGGCGGCAACTGGCCCGGCAAGAGGGCATCCTGAGCGGTATTTCTACAGGGGCAGCGGTCTATATCGGGCTGCAACTTGGACAGCGCCCCTGCTACCGCAACCAACGCATCGTGATCATCCAACCCAGTGGGGGGGAGCGCTACCTCAGCACGGCCCTGTGGCATGGGGTGAATCCTGACGCTCCGTTAGCGGCGCAGCCTACGGCCCTGAGTCATTAGCAGGGTCAGGTTAGGCAAAAGATGAGGCCCCCAAATCAGGCGGCACATCCTGCCAGCGGCCTGGCCCAGCGGCTCGGATGGCTTCCTTCAGAACAACATCGCCGGTGTAGAGGGCTTTGCCAATAATCACCCCATTCACCCCAGCCGGGACCAGCCCCAACAGGCTCAATACGTCGGTCACTGAGCTGACCCCGCCCGAGGCAATCACCGGAATATCAATGGCTTCGGCCAATTCCCGCAGGGCCGCGAGGTTAGGGCCTGTGAGGGTGCCATCCCGCTTGATGTCGGTATAGATAATGGCGGCGGCACCCCGGCTCGCCATGGTTTGGGCGAGGTCAATGGCCTCCACCTCAGAGGTTTCCAGCCAACCTCGGGTCGCAACCTTGCCATCACGGGCATCGATGCCAACGATGATCTGCCCAGGGAATTCCGCGCTGAGGCTACTGACCAGATCCGGATTCTCAACGGCGGCGGTGCCCAAAATCGCGTACTGCACCCCTAGCGCAAACAGGGCTGTAACCCGATCGCGATCGCGCAAACCGCCGCCCACTTCGATCGGGATATCGATGGCTCGGGCAATGGCTGCGATCGCTTGCCAATTTTCGGGTTGTCCGGCTTTGGCCCCGTCTAAATCGACTAAATGGAGACGGGTCGCCCCTTGATCGGCCCATTGTTGGGCCACCGCTACCGGGTTCTCGTCAAACACTTGGGACTGGTCGTAGTCTCCCTGGTAAAGGCGTACACACCGCCCCCCTAGGAGGTCAATGGCAGGAATGATTTCCATCGGGACAGCAATAACGGCACCGCCCATTGTATAGCTTTGATCCCTGGGAACTATAGACAAAAAAATACCGGAAGCATAGTGCTTTCGGTGTGTGCAAGGTATTGACGATTTCGTCACGCTACGATTTCGTCGCTCTAGTTAAAAGATACCCATAGGGAGCATAAAACCCTCAAGGGGGAGAGCAGGCCGATTTGCCCATTTCAACCCAGGCAACTTCGTACTCAAGGCGTAAATTACTGGACTATTCCGGTTTCTAGCCCCCTGGCCCCTTCTGCCCCCCTGCCATCTGCCATCGTGTGGTCACTGATGCCAGCGGAGAGTGGCATGGATCGCGGTCATCCCGGCTTCACTCGGTACCCTGGGGTGGTTCTATAGTGGACATTGTGAATAGGCACCCCGTCCCTTTCCTAGCGCCTTTCTCGGTTGCTGACGTGATTTGAAGGGGCGATCAGGCTGAATGACCCGATGACCACACCCTCAACCCCTGCGACCCCCGTAACCGCAAAATCCCAGCCGGGAGATTGGCGGTGGCCGTTTTGGCCGATCGTGCCGTTATATCCCTATGGTCGGCGTCGCACCCTGTGCCGAGAGGTCGTGCCTGAAACCATCTGGACCTTTGAGCAGGTGCAGGGCATTTTTTACGTGGTGGTGCCCATTCGGATGACGGTGGTGCGCTTGGCCCAGGGAGGGCTGTTGGTCTACGCCCCCGTTGCCCCCACGCCAGAATGTGTGCAGTTGATGCGACAGCTCGAAGCCCGCTATGGAGCGGTGCGTTACATTCTGCTCACCACTGCCACCGGCATTGAGCACAAGGTATTTGTCGGCCCCTTTGCCCGATGCTTTCCCCAGGCCCAGGTCTACAGCGCTCCCCATCAGTGGAGTTATCCCCTCAATCTGCCCTTACCTTGGTTGGGGCTGCCCCGGCAACGCACCCAGATTCTCCCGGCTGAGGCCAGCCAAACCCCCTTTGCAGCGGAATTTGACTATGCGATTCTGGGGCCGATCTCCCTCGGGTTAGGGCCATTTGCGGAGGTGGCCCTCTTTCACCGCCCCACCCGCACCCTCTTGCTGACCGATACCTTGGTCAAGGTGCCAGCGGATCCCCCTGCGGTCTTGGGGTTGGATCCCTATCCATTGCTGTTCCATAGCCGCGATCGCGCCACCGATACCATCATCGACAGTCCCGACCATCGTCGCCGGGGCTGGCAGCGCATTGCCCTATTCGCCTTTTATTTTCAGCCCGCAGCACTGGGGGTCCCGACTTTAATAGAGGCGATTCGAGAGGCGGGGAAAGCCCGCGATCGCTCCCGCCAAGCCTACTGGGGCCTGTATCCCTTTCGGTGGCAGGATAATTGGCAGGACTCGTTTATGGCCTTGCACGGGGAGGGGCGACCCTTTGTGGCTCCGGTGCTGCAAACGCTCATTTTCTCGCGCGGTCCTGAACAAATCACCCAATGGCTGACCCAGGTCACCCGCTGGCAGTTTGAACAGGTAATCCCCTGCCACCTAGAGGCCCCCTTTCCCTTTACCCCAAGCCAATTGCAGCAAGCCTTTGGCTTTTTGAACATTGGCTCCATAGGAGCGGATGCCCTAACCGAGGCTAGCCCCCGCACCCAAGCCGATTTTGCCTTTTTGAGAGAACTGGAAACAGGCTTGATCAAGCGGGGCATTACCCCACCCCGCCCCAACCCACCATCCTGATTGCCCGCCCAGGGTTAATGAAGATTGTGATTGCTCGTGAATCAGCGATCGGCAACGGGAAGTAGAGCCTAGGTCAATGGTACAAGGGAGAAATCATGGCAGGGCAAAACCGACTCACCGGCCTCACGTTGGCGCTGTTGCTCTGTGGCCAAGTCACCCTTGGGGCTAGCCCGAGCTGGAGCGCCCCCCAAACCGTCGCCCAGCATTCTAGAGATGCTGGGCTCCAGCGGGCGGCAGCCCTGAATCAGCAGGCTTTTGACCTCGCCCAAGCCGGTCGCTATCGCGAAGCGGAACCCCTCTATCTAGAAGCCCTGGCAATTCGCCGCGAGCGACTGGGAGATCGCCATCTTGATGTGGCTAATAGCCTCAACAATCTGGCCGAGTTGTACCGGACCCAAGGGCGTTATGGCGAAGCGGAAATCCTTCACCGAGAAGCTCTCGCTATTTACCGCGAACAACTCGGAGAACGCCACCTCAATGTGGCCATCAGCCTCAACAATCTGGCCCTGACGTACTACGCCCAGGGGCGCTATGGGGAAGCGGCAACCCTCTTCCAAGCAGCCCTAGAAATTCGCCGCGAGCAACTGGGAGCGCACCATCCCTCTGTGGCCACTGGCCTCAATAACCTAGCCGGACTGTACGACACCCAGGGGCGCTATCGCGAAGCGGAACCCCTCTATTTAGAAGCCGTGACGATTTATCGCGAACAGCTCGGCGACCGCCATCCCAATGTGGCTAACAGCCTCAGCAACCTGGCCGTGCTATACCGTATCCAGGGTCGCTATGACGAAGCGGAACCCCTCCATCTAGAAGCCCTAGACATTCGTCGAGAGCGACTGGGCGATCGCCATCCCGAGGTGGCTGCCAGCCTCAACAACCTGGCTGAGTTGTACCGTGCCCAGGGTCGCTATGGCGAAGCGGAGCCCCTCCAGTTAGAAGCCCTAGACATTCGTCGAGAGCGACTGGGCGATCGCCATCCCGAGGTGGCTCAAAGCCTTGGCAATCTGGCCTTGATATACCGTGCCCAAGGGCGCTATGGCGAAGCGGAACCCCTCCAGTTAGAAGCCCTAGAAATTCGTCGAGAGCGGCTGGGCGATCATCATCCTGATGTGGCCATCAGCCTCAACAATCTAGCCAGTCTTTACTACGTTCAAGGGCGCTATGGGGAAGCCGAAACCCTCTTCCAACAAGCCCTGGAAATTTACCGCGAGCAACTGGGCGATGGCCAAGGGCCGGTCGGAGACCATCGCCATCCTAATGTTGCCATTGCCCTCAACAATCTGGCTGAGTTGTACCGAGGATGGGGCAAGTCGGCTGAGGCGATTCATTACTTACAAGCCGGACTTGATATCGAGGAATGGTACCTCGATCTGAACCTAGCCACCCTGGCCAACACCCAACGACAGGACTATGTAGCCACCCTCTTGGGAACCACCGATGCTGCCCTCTCACTCCATTTACAATCGGCTCCCGATCGCCCCGATGCTGCCGCCCTTGCCCTGACGACATTGCTGCGCCGTAAGGGCCGCATTCTGGATGCGGGGGTCAATAGCCTGCAAGTCCTGCGTCAAAACCTCACCCCTGCGGATCAGGCCCTCCTGGACGCGTTCACCACTGTTCGCCAACAACTGGCTACGCTCACCTTTAATCCCCCGAACAACCTCTCCCTAGAGCAATACCAAGCCGAGCTAACCCGATTAGAAACCGAAGCCAACACCCTCGAAACTAGCCTGGCTCGAAGCAGTGCCGCCTTTCGGGCCGAAACCCGGCCCGTAGACCTCGTCACCGTTCAGGCCAAACTTCCCACCGATAGCGTTCTGGTGGAGTACATCCGCTATCAGCCCTTTGATGGCACAAATACTCAAAATCCTTGGGGAAACGATCGCTACGCTGCCTACCTGCTCTTCCCCAACGGTGATATCCAAGCCGTTGATCTCGGCGATGCTGCCGCCATCGACACCGCCACCCAAGCCTTCATCCACCTCCTGCAAGATCCCAGCACCTTCCTCGGCGAAGGTATCCCTAAGCCGATGGCTGACACCCTCACAACCTTGATCTTCCCCCTACCTCAGCGATCGCGACCACCTGCTGATCTCCCCCGACAGCCAACTCAACCGCCTCCCCTTCGAAGCCCTGCAACAAGAAACCGGAGGACCCTTTTTGGTGGAGCAATACCAAATCAGTTACCTCAGTAGCGGTCGCGCCCTGCTCAAACTGGGTGTTAATGAACCCAGCACCCAGCCCGCCGTGATCCTGGCGAACCCCGATTACGACCAAGCTTCCAACGCCCCTCTCCCAAGCTTGGGAGAGGGGCCGGGGGTGGGGGCTCCGGAGTTAGGCGTGAGGGCGTCAGAAAGCGCCTCTGGCCAACGCTCCACCCAACTCAGCCAACTCCAAGTTGGCCCCCTCCCCGGCACCGCCGCCGAAGCCGAAGCGATCCGTGCCCTCCTCCCCGATGCCACTGTCTTGACTGAAGCCACCGCCACCGAAAATGCCCTTAAGCAAGTACAAGCCCCCCGGATTTTGCACATTGCCACCCACGGCTTCTTCCTCGCGAACCTAGAGCGGGAGCCTGAGGGGCGGGGGGGCTTGGAAGCCTTGGCCGCTGAGGCATTATCCTTCCCTCCCAGCGCCATCCTGACCGAAAATCCCCTCCTCCGCTCCGGTCTCGCCTTGGCGGGTTTCAACGCCCGCCGGAGCGGCAGCGAAGACGGCGTTCTCACTGCCCTCGAAGCCTCCGCCCTCCACCTCTTCGGCACCCAACTGGTGGTGCTTTCCGCTTGCGAAACCGGCCTCGGTGATATTGCCAACGGCGAAGGCGTCTACGGGTTGCGGCGGGCCTTTGCCATTGCCGGTGCTGAGACCCAACTGATTAGCCTCTGGCAAGTAGACGACTACGGCACCCAGAGCCTGATGGCCCAATATTACGAAAAACTGCTCAGTGGTCGAGGACGGGCCGCAGCCCTGCGGGACGTGCAGTTGGCGATGCTTAATTCTGGCAGCCCCTATGCTCACCCCTACTACTGGGCCGCATTTATCACCACGGGCGATTGGCGGCCCCTGGACTAATCTGGGTGATCCGCAGATCCCTGGGTGCTTGATGGCGTCCAAACAGTTATCGGGTTTTCCGGTATGGCAGGCGCTAGTCCGGTTAGGACAAGACTGCGAGCCACTTTGCTGATGCCCTAAGGATCAGAGTGATTCTAGGTGTCTTAAGCAAAGTGGCCAGCGCTATAGAACCCAGGGATCTAGGCTCTTTTGAAGCAAACCGGCTTCAGTTCCATTGGCCTAAAGTCCAGCCCGATTGCGGAGCACGTTCAGCAGGGTTTCAAAGTAGTCAGGTAAAGGGGCCACAGCGGTGACCATTTCCCCCGTGGCGGGGTGGCGCAGGGTCAACCGCTCCGCATGGAGGGCTTGACCGGGGAGATTTACCCCCACCGATCGCCCCGCCCCATAAGTCGGGTCCCCCACAATCGGGTGGCCCATATGCGCCCCATGTACCCGAATTTGGTGGGTGCGGCCCGTCTCTAACCGGAACCGCATTAGGGTGAAATTGCCCAGTCTTTCCAGGGTTTGCCAGTGGGTGACAGCATAGCGACCGCCCTTGCTGGGGAGCGCGATCGCCTGTTTCTTCCGATCTTGGGGATGGCGACCAATGGGGGCATCAATGGTGCCGCTGTTTTCTGAGGGTGCACCATAAACTACCCCCAGGTATTCTCGGCGGGCGGTTTTGGCCTTCATTTGGGCTTGCAGATCGCGATGGGCCAAATCGGTTTTAGCGACGACGATCGCCCCACTCGTGTTTTTGTCGAGACGGTGGACAATGCCGGGTCGCTGCACCCCGCCAATCCCCAGCAGGCTGCCGCCACAATGGAACAACAGCGCATTCACCAGGGTGCCGCTCATGTTGCCGGGGGCGGGATGCACCACCAACCCAGCCGGTTTATTCACAATCACGAAGTGGGCATCTTCGTAGAGGATGTCGAGGGGAATGTCCTCGGCGGTGAGTT
>JAQCKL010000051.1 GCA_027592485.1 Cyanobacteriota bacterium | reverse complement strand
AGATGGGAAATGCTTCTAGCTTATGTCTTAATGCAATTGGCGACTGCTATATAAGATTCAGCCATCCTTACCTATGGGGCACTACCTAAATCTTTTTGGCCGTAAAAAGGGGACCCACGGTACAACCAGCGGGACAAGCATGATTTACAATCAGCCCTGTTTCTGCCAATACCCTGAGTTGCCCCTCAATTGTTCTGACTCCCAATGATTTCTGAACCCTCACCTGCATCCTCAGAAGATGCTTCTAACGAACCGCCAGCGGTAAATTCCTCAGATACCCCCTCCGAGCCAGAGCCTAGGGATAGCCCCACAAGTTTTGAGGATGGGCCTGGGGCAAGTTCGCAAAGTGAGGTGGGTGAAATTCCTACGGACATCCCCGATCCTGAGGGTGACCCTGAGGGTGATGCCACGGATGACGCCACCGCAGGAGCGACGGTCAGGGAGTCCTCTGGGCAACCCGACCCGACCCATGCATCAACTCCCGTCGAGCAAGATGAGGCCGAACCGCTCTCGGGGGACGATGATCCCGCTGGATCTGAAGGGGATGATTCTGGTGGCACAGTCGATTCTGCCGAGGACGGGGATGGGGCCAGTGGGTCCTCTGATGATCAAGGCGGGACAGCGGATGAACCACCGGTAACGCTTGAGGCAAAGGATGCACCAGATCCATCCCATGGTGCTGATGGGTCGGAGCCGTCTACTGATCTATCCATAGGGCTGGAAGCAGCATGGGAAGCTAGCGCCGCTGCCGTTCCCGAGAGGGTCATTGCTTCCTTCGAGAAACCTGACCATCAGGGGACAACTCTCCCTTCGCCCCCTGGTCGCCCTGGGAGGGTGATCAGGGGCGTTGGCCGTATCGCTCCTCAGGGCTGGTCCTTGGCCATCGCCCGCTTCTTCGACTTTGACGGATTGAATACCAATCTACGCACTGAGGTGCTGGCGGGGGTTACTACCTTCATTACTATGGCCTACATCCTGGTGGTGAACCCCGATATCCTGTCCCAGGCGATCTTCGTTAACCAGAGGGGAGATTTGTTTGGGCAATTGGTGGTGGCGACGGGGCTCTCGGCGGCGATCGCCACCCTAATCATGGGGATCGTGGCCAAATACCCCATTGCCCTCGCCCCTGGGATGGGCCTCAACGCCTTCTTTGCCTTCTCCGTTGTATTGGGACTGGGGATTGACTGGCGGCTCGCCTTGGCCGCCGTCCTGATTGAGGGGGTGATCTTCATTGCCCTGACCCTCACCAATCTGCGGGCGCACATCATTAAGGCCATCCCCGCCAGCTTGAAGCGAGCCACGGCGGCAGGCATTGGCCTCTTCATTGCCTATATTGCCCTGTCTGGGAACCCCGAGTTTGGCGGGGCAGGCCTGATCATTGCCACCGATACCACGAAAACGGCCCTGGGGGACCTGTCCCAGCCCCCCACCCTGATGGCCCTATTTGGGATTCTGGTGTCATCGGCGTTGATCGCCCGCCGGGTCAAGGGTGCCCTACTGTGGGGGATTTTGGCCACAGCTCTCCTGGGTTGGATTTTGGGCATTACCCCCTGGCCCCAGGGCATCGTCGGGCTGCCCTTCTGGCCGGGTCATCTGCTGGGACAAGCCTTTGTGGGGTTAGGCCAGCTCAACACCATTGGCCTCGCAAATTTCCTGGCGATCCTATTTGTCTTCCTATTTGTGGATCTGTTTGACACCATTGGCACCCTATCGGGCATTGGTATTCAGACTGGGTTTGTCAAAACCTCGGGGGAGCTGCCTCGGGCGAACCAGGCCCTGCTGGCGGATGCGATCGGTACCACTGCTGGGGCTGTACTCGGCACCTCCACTGTTACCAGCTATATCGAGTCCGCCTCAGGCATTGCCGAGGGCGGGCGCTCTGGGTTGACTGCGGTGGTGACGGCCCTTTGCTTTATGGTCTCCCTGTTCTTTATCCCCTTGATGACCGCGATTCCTGGCTATGCCACAACCCCGGCATTACTGATGGTGGGGGTGATGATGATGGGGAGTGTGGCCGAGATTCGCTGGTCCGATCCGGCGGAATCAATCCCCTGCTTTTTGACAATTTTATTAATGCCCCTGACCTTCTCCATTGCCGAGGGCATGGCGGTGGGCTTCATTGCCTACCCTTTGCTAAAGGCATTCCAGGGCAAGCCCCATGAGGTGAATGGGATGATGTGGGTCTTGGCCGCTATCTTCCTGACCCGGTTTGTCCTGATGGCTTTAGGGATTGCTTAAGCTCCATGGGAGGGCAGGCACAAGACACTGCCCCTACGAGAGCTGAAATGGAAATGGCTCGATAATCGACAACGATGTCCCCAAAATCCTTTGTCACCGTTTTCGAATTCTGTGTGAGCATAGGGGGGCAAGTTTCAGCCCGTTAAGGTAAACCGTCAGCGTGACACAGCTAGCGTCAGAGACCCGCCGCTTTTTGCGGGGTAAGCCCTTGAGACATCGGCAAAAGTACCCGAGCTTAGGATCAATTGTGGCCCGTACCCCCCGCTTAGGGCGACGGTATGGGGCCTGGGCGGGGCTGGCATTATTGGCTGCGCTGGTGGATGGCAAAGTCTTGCTGGCGGGCATGGTGGGGCTCGGCATCTACCAACTGGCGACCCAAGACCAAGACTTGCTCTGGCAGCAGGTGCTCACCACCGTTGAAGAGCTTAAAACCCAACTCAGGGATGGCAAGACCCGCGCTGGGTTGATCAGTGGCGCGGCGTTCATCGGCACCTACGGGGCGATCGCGGCCAGCAGCCATCTCGGCAATGTGGCTACCCTGGGTTTATTGGGGTTGGGCAGCGTTAATTTGGCCACCTTAGTGCTGCTGCTCTATCATTTGGGTGCTGGGGATAAGGGCGATCCGTCTCGTCAGGGGACAGGGTTGGATCCGCAAGCCAGCTTTTCCACATCTGAGGTCGATAATGCTGGGGCCGATCACTCTGAGGCCGATAATTTAGATGCCCATTGGCAACATCTGACCGCATCCCATCCCCTAAAGCGATTTTTGGCCGTCCGGGAACTCACAGCGTGGGGGTTGGCGCTAGCCCCTAGGGAAAGGACCGATCGGATCGGGGAGAGTGGTCAAAGCCTGGGGCATCAGGGCGATCGCGAATACCTTATAGATTGCTTCCATTTAATGTTGTCCCAGGAACAAGAGCCCACTATCCGCACCGCCCTCCGGGAAGCATTGCAGCGCTTAGCCCCCGCCCAACGTCCCCATCCATCCCCCCATCAACTGGGTCCGGGGGAAGCGGCCCTACCCCCGTTGGCGGCTAAGGTGCAGCCCGTTGAGCTCGCCCCTGCCCTGGCCCCTGTCCTGCAACGCCAGGTAGATTACGTTGAGCCTTAAGGAATCGCTAGGGTTTTCAGCTTGATTAGACCCTGTGGGCTACGGTAGCTGGGCACGATGATCTCTCCCTTTACCCTGTCGTCATTGTCATTGCCATGGATCGCTTTACCGTTGCCGTTATTTCCCAAACCCCTAATCCCCAGCAGACCATTTACGCGGCAATGCATCAGGATTATGCCGAGGGGTTTGTGGCCCATGAGCGCGACAAATGGCCCAGTGAAGAGAAAGCGGGACAACTGGTGATCACCAATCTGCTGAAGGGGGGGCGGGGCCACTACGGTCCCCTAGAGCATCCTCAAATGGTGCTGAATATCGGCTGGTTTCCCCACAGCACCATGCAGCAGATTCGCACCCATCGCGTGGGCGTCTCGTTCGATGTCCAGTCATTTCGGTACACGGGTAGCCGCATTCTAGATGTGGCCAGTGGCAAGCAAGCGGTTGAAGAGGTGTTTTACCTGCGGCCCCTGGGGTTTTACAGCGATCGCCAAGGCAAGAAATATGAGTACACCGCTGAGCAGCGTCAGCAGGATTTGGACTGGTGTTTAGCGGCCAGTCACCGCTATCAGACTCGCATTGATCAGGGCTTTTCCGAAGAACATGCGCGGGGGCTGATTCCCTTCGACATTCGTCAGCATTGGGTGATGTCGGCCAATGTGCGCTCCCTCATGCACCTGCTAGATCTGCGCTGGAAGGCGGATGCCCAGCTAGAAGCCCAGAAAATGTGTGAGGTGATCTGGCCCCACTTCCAGGCTTGGGTACCGGCGATCGCCACCTGGTACGAAGAGAATCGTCTTAAGAAGGCCCGCCTCGCCCCCTAAATAACTGAGTTGGGTGTCAAAGATCTGGGGCTTATCGCTTTGAGTAACTTGTTTAGGAATGAGGATGAGTCACCCCCATCCCTGCCAATCATCAGGGCAGCCAGGTCGGCTGTAGACCTTGATAGGGCAGGGGTTGGGGCGTAGTGGGGGTGGGCTTGGCGGCAAAGCGATCCGCCGTGGTGGTAAATAGGGGCAGCAACCAAATTGGCTCCCCAGTGGCCGCATTTGAGGAGAGGTCGATAGTGGTAAACAGAAGCGCCAAACCATCGGGGGCAACCGCCATGGTGGCTTGGGTTTGGGGCGGCAGGGTCAGGAGTTCGACCATGGTTTGGCTGTCTAGATTCACCGCCGCCAGAAAGGGCTGCTCTTGATAGTCCTCTCCGGGCAAAACTCGGCTGGCTAAGGCGTAGACAATTTGGTTGGTGGGGTCAAATTGGGCGTCGCTAATGCCCCCATCCACATTCAGGACTTCCGTTTCTTCCCCCTGATTATTCACCAGCACCAACGATTCCGTGAAGCGCCGATCGGGGTTGTTTTGGTTGAAATCCACCATGGCGGCGGTGGTGCCATCGCTGCTCAAGTCAAACACCCGCCCAAATTCAGGCAAAAAATCAAGCTGTTCCGCTTCGCCCGTGGTGGCCGCATTCAAGGGAATGATGGCGGTGCCTTGACCTTGGAGCATCAGCAGGGTTTCACTGTCGGGGGCAATAAGGAATTCCCCCCCCGGTTCTGTGCTGAGGCGATGCAGGTCCTGATCTTCTGATAAAACCCAAGCACCGAAGTCATTAGGGTCGCTTTTATTCACCCGTTGCACCACCAGGATGCGGCCATTGGGGGCCAAGTCAAAGGCTAGGAGTTGGTATTCGCCCCCGCTCAACACCTCCGTGATCGTCCCAGGTGCTGCATTGGAGGGCGCGGCTGGGGCCTGTTGAATGGCAATGGGATCCTGGGGCGGGCGCGGGAGCAGCCCGGTGGTGACGGTGTAAAGGGTGGGGTCGAGGACGCCCGTCAATGCGTCCTGGGTGGGAATCGCTGAAAACAGCAGGCGATCGCCCAAGGGATAGGGCTCAAAATCGAGCACTGTCAGGTTGGCGGGGGTCAGCAGGGTTTGGGCTCCCTTTTGGGAGAGATTCACCAGCACCAGCCGTCCCTGTTCATCCCCTTCGGTGCCGATGTAGGCAAAGGCGCGATCGCGGCTTTCGAAATTGCCGAGAAAGGGCTCAAAGTTGTTTGACCCCGGCTTGGCAAGGCGATCGCGGGCCTCGGTTAGGGAAAGGGTAAACGATTCGCCGTAGGGGGCGGGGCCGTCGAGGGTATAGACCAAGCGCCTACCCGCCCAGCTAATGCGCCCTGGCAAAGGGGGCGTTAGCCTAAGGTTGCCATCGGCACTGATACTGTCAGGATCCATGGGGCGATTAAAGGTGAGCACCAAGGCTGTGTTTTCGGCCCCGACCGTGCTGCTCTGCCAGGAGAAGGACTGCACCCGGACCGTGCTGTGATCGCCCAACAGGATTAGCAGGGCCGATATCGCCACCAACACCATGCCCAATCCCCAAGCCCATCGGTCTAAGGCATGTGCCAAGGGAGGTAGAGGTTGGCGCGTTCTGCTGACTTTAGAACTCATAGGGCTGATCCGGTTCGGGCACGGTCTCTACGGTGTCGGGAAGAATCACTAAGCGCCGCTGGCCTTCGACGGTGGCGGTGGCCATGGTGCCGGTCACCGTGATCCAGCTATCGGGGGCGTAGCTGCGGTCCTCTGCGGCCACCTGCACCGGTAGACCAATTGGGTAGGCATCGGCGGCGCAACAGGTGAGCACAAACCGGGCCACCATCAAATAGTCAGTGGACCATTCCGGGGGCTGAATCACAAACCCCGTCACCGAAACCGGCTTTCCTTCATAGGCATCGGGCTCAGGATACACATTTAGCGTGCGAATCCATTCCGTCAGGGTGCGATCTTCAGGGGGAGTCGCCCGGCTAAACCGCTGGGGCTGGGAGCGGGTCAAGGCCACCGGCTCCGCAATTCCTCGGGCTAATGCCGCATCACTGGCAAAGGGTCGGGGCACATAAATCAACCCAAACACCGCTACCCCAATCAAAACTGCCAGGCTCCACTGCCGGGGCAACAGCGCAATATGGGCGGTATTAACTTGACAGCGGGTGCGGATCAAATCAATCCCCCGCCAACCGGCTAAAGCCACCAGTAGCCAACCCGCCCCAATCGCTAGCCAGTGGTAGTCGGGATGCAATAGCACCGATAAACGGCCCGTCCACCAATAGCGCAGCATCATCAGTCCCCATAGGGCCAGGGCCACGGTGTCTAGGGCAATGGGCCAGAGGGCGGATCGGGAGCCTGGGGATCGGTTTTTAGATCGGTTCATGGCAGCCTTACCAATTGGTGTAGAGGTTAACGGCCAGGGTCATCACAAAGGTGAGGAGGGCCGCCAACACGAATAAATAGGCCACCGCTGGCCCTTTAAAGGTAGTCAGCAGCAGGGAGATATTTTTGAGGTCGATCATGGGGCCAAACACCAGGAAGGCCAACAGCGACCCGCTGGTAAATACCGAGGCAAAGGAGAGGGCAAAGAAGGAATCGACGGTGGAGCAAATGGAGACCACCCAGGCCAGCACCATCATCGCCAAAATTGAGGTGATCGGTCCCTGCCCGAGGGCCAGGATCCACTCTCGGGGGATCGCCACCTGTACCGTGGCGGCGATCGCACTACCCATCACCAGCACCGCCCCCAACTCCCGAAACTCCTGGAGCATCATTTCGAGGACCGCGCGAAACTTGTCTGAGGCGGACTGAGGGAGAACCGCCACCGCCCCCATCACTTCGGCAAAAGGGGCATCGAGTTTTAGGGTCTGCCCCTGCCCTTGCAACAAAAAGGTGCCGCCACTCAGCAAATCATTGCCGCTAGAACGACTGGATTCAACGGCTGTGGCCTGGGCGGGGGGAGCCATGGCGCGGGCGATCGCCGGTTGCAAAAAAGGCCGCAGATCTTTTTGTGTGCTGAAAAGCCAACCCATAATCACTGCAATGATTACCGTCAGCCCCACCCGCCAAAACACCATGGCTGGTTGGTCCCGAAAGGCCACCCAAGTGGCCCAAAACACAATGGGGTTAACGGTGGGGGCAGCCAACAAAAACCCGATCGCCATAGCGGAAGGAGCCCCCTGCATCAGGAGCCGCCGCGCCACCGGCACATTACCGCACTCACATACCGGGAAGAGACAGCCGAAGAGGCTGCCGGTGAGGGCCGCTAAAGCGGGATGTTTCGGTAACCGCTTGACCAAGGCCCGCTCATCCACCCAGATGGCCAAGATGCTGGAAAAGGCCACCCCCAAGAGTAGGAACGGGGTGGCTTCCACCAATAAACTCAGAAATAGGGTCAAGGCTTGGTTGAGGGGACCCATCGATTCAGACCGCCGCCAGAGGTTGCGTTATCCAACATAGCGCTTCTGTCGATTATCTTGGGGATCGCATTCTCAATTCCAACCATTCCATTGCCATACCGATGGGGCCGGGGCAAGGTGGGCTCCAAACCGATGAACGTTGCAGATCATTGCGGCGGCAACCCTCAGGGTTGCCCGTTCTGTGACCGCGAGAACGCCTTGAAATAAAGCGTCTGGGCGGTTTCTTTAATGGGGAAGCTCAGGTAGGTGAGCGGGTTGATGGTGACGATAATATTGCGTACATCGCGCTTGGCCAGGGCAACCACCGCCCAGGCCACCCAATCGGCCCCCATTACCCCCACCGGATTGAGCTGACTTTTAAAGGGACCCAATACCACCTTGCGAATGATACAGGGGGCGTCCTGGCGCTTGAGGGTAATCAAATCGCCCAGGAGTCGCTTTGAGACTTCGTAGAGGGGGCTAAGGGCGGGTCCCACCTCCGCCTCGGAGGTATTGACCCAAATTTCTTTGGGGGCTGGTCCGGCACCGGTTTTGGCAGTGGCCATAAAGCCATCCATCAGCCGGATGGCGGAAAGGGCATTGACCTCTAGGGACTGGGCGATCGCGGCGGGGGTGCGATCACCATAGACATTCACCCCATGGTTAATCACCAGAATATCCACGGGGGTCAGGGCCTTGATTAACGCCGCTTCCTGGCCGGGTTGCCAGGGTAAAACCGTCACGCCCTCGGGGAATTGAGCCTGGGCTGAGGTGGTCATGGCAATGGGCTGGGCTCCCTGTTGGGCAAGGGCTGCCAGCAGCGATCGCCCCATCGTCCCTGAGGCTCCGGTTACGGCTACGGTCTTGTTTTCGAGGGATAAAGCCGTGCCAAACAACCGGCCAAAAATCGTGGTGTTAGGCATTGACATAACCAAAATGGAGTCGCCAGTGTAGCTGCAATTCACCCCCCACAGGTTAAAAAGTGGTTGGGAAATAGCGTCCCGATTGTAGGGGTTTAGCCATGCCAAACCCCTAACGGCAGCGAGCTGCCAGGACCATGGCCCCAACCCGTGATTACGTTTGGGCCGCTGCAAAGGCGGTGCGGATGGCTTCTAGGCGATCGCGATTGACCCCCAGATCCGATTCTCCCAGGCGTGCCGCCGCTCGCATTTGAATCACCTCAGCAGCAGGGTCGAGGTAAAACTCCACATCATCCACAAAGCCCATTAACCGGCTAGTGAACTCAAAATACAGATACTCGTCCGTTTGCTGGATCAGTTCGCTGCGGGGTTGGTCTGCCACGACCGTGGCTAGGGTGGCCATGGCGGCGGTGGCGTCACCGGTGAAGGTCAGGGGGGCAATGCTGTGGTCGGTATCGGCCCCTTGGCTGACCACGCAGTTGGGACTGGCCGGGCAGGCGGCTAGGTGACCCTCGCTGACCCCCAGGGTGCCGGGGCGCTGGCCTGAAAACAGGGTTTTGAAACCGGGCAATGCAGCTAAAAACATCGGGTTCGCCTGAAACGTCGGGTTTGCCTGGGCAGGCTGGGGCAAGGTCAGGCCCAGCAGCAGGGCTAACAGACCAGTCAACAGCAGGGCTTTAAGCGCCTTAACCATGGGATGTATGGGGAGTAAAAGGGTTGTGTTGTTTACCAAAGCTTATCGAACTTCCCCCCTTCCGGGGGGCACCCTCCGACGCATCCTTTGACAATGGGGATAGCTACAGCCCCGCCACCCACCATAAATTCACGATCACAGCATCAATGTCGGCATTGCCATGACGCTGGGGCTGCGATCGCCCATCAGCAGTCGCCAGGCCGGTTAGGACAAAGCTGCGATGCGCCAAGGACCAGAGTGATCTGAGGTGTCCTAAATAATAATGACCAAAGGCACCCTCACTGGGGGGGGATCGACTAGAAAAGCAGGGCCTGGTGACGCGAGCCCAAATCGGCCTAGCATTTGAGTCATCCTCACCCCGGAGGGAGTGGCCGCGACCATCCGACTGTTTTTAGGGGCTGTGGCCCCTTAGCCCCCTTTGCGAATGACCGGTTGCAGCCCACTTTTCGCCGTTCACCTTAATTATCGACTGATGGCAGTCCCTCATACCGCCTGTCATTTTTTGGTCATAGTCCGTTTGTAGAGTAGCTGCATTCGTTAGATAGTTTCGCCTACCTGAGGGAGGGGTTGTGATGTATCACTTTGTCTTGTATGGCTTACTGGCCAGTGGTGTGGGTGCGGCGGTAGCGCTGCCTTACATCAGCTATGCTCAAACGGCTCAAACAGTTCAAACGGGCACCGTAGAGCGGGTCTGGGAAGATGGCTTTCGATTGAATACGGGAGATCGCACCTTTACCGTCGATGCCTGGGATGTCTATGGCGATGCCACCGCCAGCCATGTGGCGGTGGGGGATCAACTGGTGGTGACGGGGGAATTTGATGGCGGCGAATTCGACGCCGCCACCATTCGCCCTGTCCAATAATCCGGGCTCCCCTACAGGTTCTTGACTAGGATGGGGGGAGGGTCAGTCAGGATTGGCTTCAGTCCCTTGAAACCGTCCTTGGCTGATGTGCCCTCTCCCGCTGCCTCTATTTACCCATGCGGATCTTGCTGGTGGAAGACGACCCCGAACAACTGGAACCCCTCCAGGCCGCCCTCACCCATGCGGGTCATGTGGTGGATGGGGTAGAAGAGGGCACCACCGCCCGCTGGCTCATGGAGGAAAAGCCCTACGACCTGCTGATCTTCGACTGGATGCTGCCGGGGGAAGACGGCATTGCCCTGTGCCAGCACTATCGCCAGGGCGGCAAAGCCGCCCCCATTCTGCTGTTGACCGCCAAAGATACCACCGCCGACAAGGTGACGGGTTTGGATGCCGGAGCCGATGACTATTTGGTCAAACCCGTGGATGTGGCCGAACTGTTAGCCCGAGTGCGGGCATTGCGGCGACGATCGCCCCTGTGGTGCGGCGATCGCCTCCAGGTGGCAGACCTGGTGCTCTCCCTAGACACCATGCAGGTGGAGCGGGGTTCCCAAAGACTCACCCTTTCCAGCCGAGACTTTCAATTGCTGGAATACCTGTTGCGCCATCCCACCCAAGTCTTAACCCACGACCAACTTGGCCAAGCCCTTTGGGCATGGGGTGAAGAACCCGAAAGTAACGCCGTCACTGCCCGCATCAAACGACTGCGCCAGCGCCTGCGAGCCCTGCAAGCCGACACCTGGATTGAAACCGTCTATGGGGTCGGTTATCGTCTGCAACCCCCCGGCTCCTAAGCCATGGCGACCCTAGGGCGATGGCTTCACCAGGCTTGGCACCCACTGCCGATTCGGGTGCGGGGGGCGGTGATTATTGCCATCCCCGTCACCTGTTTATTTACCACGCTGTCGGCCTTTGCTTGGCTCAAGGCCAGTCTGGCGGAAGCTGAAACCTGGATCCAACACACCCAAACGGTGCGCCTAGAAACCAAGCAGTTGGTGAAAGCCTTGGTGGATGCCGAAACGGGGGTGCGAGGCTACGGCTTGACCCAGCGGGAGGCATTTCTGGAGCCCTACCAGGGGGCTCAGGTAGAAATCCTCAGCTCCCTCAACCGCCTCGAAACCTTGGTGGAGGACAACCCCCCGCAAGTGCAACGGGTCCAGGACATTCGTCGGCTGGCCAACGAAAACCTGGCGATTTTTCAACAAAAGCTCTCCCTCAAGCGCCAACTGCCGCCAACCGCCCAGGGGGAAGGCACCCCCCTCGTGGCCGCTGCCGATCTCTATGACTGGCTGGAGGAGGGCAAAGAAACCATGGATGCGGCCCGGTTCGCCATTGACCGCTTCACCGCAGTCGAGGAAGCCTTGCTGGCCCAGCGCATTCGCCACCGCGATCGCTATCAGCAAATGGCTTGGCTAGCCCTGTGTTTGCTGGCATTGATCAGCACCCTGGCCACCCTCTTTGCCATCCGGCTGTTCTACCAACTTGAGCGCGAATTGGCCCATCGGGAAGCCCACCTCAAAACCGCCAACCAGCGGTTGGAAAATGCCTGCCACCAGCTCCAGCGCTTTACCGCCAATGCCTCCCATGAACTGCGGGCTCCCCTCGCCGCCGTGCTCAGCAATGCCCAGGTTGGCCTCATGGCCCTAGACCAGGGAGAAACCGATGACCCTGACCCCTATCCCATCGCCCCCACCAGCCCCATTCGCCCCCGCCTAGAAAACATCGTCAACCTCACTAAACGCATGAGTACCCTCGTGGGCGAACTCTTGTTTCTCGCGCGCCATGAGGGCCTGCTTGCGCCGGAAAATTTGCAGACGGTGGATCTCACCGCTCTGCTCGGTCAATGGGGGGCCGATTGGCAAGGGGATGCGGCCACCCATCAACTCACCTGTGCCCTCGACTTGCCCGCCGTGCCCGTGGTGGTGCAGGCTGACCCCAGCCTCCTGTGTCAAGCCCTGGCGAATCTGTTTAGCAATGCCTGTCGCTACACCCCCGCCGGGGGGCACATTCACCTACGTCTATACTCCGATCGCGATCGCGCGGTGGTGGCGGTGCAGGACACGGGCATCGGCATTCCCCCAGCGGCGTTGCCCCTGGTATTTGAACGGTTTTACCGGGTTGATACGAAGCGGAGCAAAACTACGGGCGGGCTGGGGTTAGGGCTGGCAATCTCGCAGCAAATTGTCCAGGCTCACCGGGGCCAGGTCACCGTGACCAGCACCCTAGGGCAGGGCTCGACCTTTACCCTGGCCCTGCCCCTAGCCAGTGACCCCTTTCGGGAGGGGCAAGGTGTATAGCCCAAGGGGCGGCGCAGCCTGTCTGTAAGACTTACGACGGTTCGACCCGTTCACAGCTCAGCCCGAATGGGGATTGGGACGGTTACCCCTCGGTATGGGCTGCCGCTTATACACATCTCATGAACTCCCTCGAAATGCTGCATTGGCCCCCCTTTATCCCCCCCATTCTGGGGGGAAACCCGAGTTCACATGCTGAAATGATATTGGCTCGACGTAAGACACTCATCGTACCAACGCAGCGGATACCGAAGCGTTCTGCAACAGGTCTGGCTCGGGCGTCATCGAGCATGACGAGGCTGTTTGACATGGATTGAGTGAGGGCGATCGCCCAGACATTCCCAGTCTGCTGAACTACCGTCAATTAGCTCCGGCGGCGGTCCAGAACCATCCCACCGACGAGCATTTACTGCCGCTGTTTGTGGCGCTAGGGGTCGGGGGATCGGGACGGCAAATTCACCAGGGCTATACCTATGGCGCGTTTAGCATGGCCGCCTATGCCTTCGACTGATTTTCTACCAACCCACAACAACCCATTGAGGAGGATATCCCATGGCCCTCGGACGCTTGATTGATGGCAAATGGACTAAGGAATGGACAGAACGGGATGACTCTGGCCAGTTCAAACGAATGCCTACCCACTTCCATCGCTGGATTACGGCGGATGGATCCAGTGGCTTTAAGGCGGAGTCAGGTCGTTATCACCTATATGTCTCCCTAGGTTGCCCCTGGGCACATCGGACGGTGTTGCTGCGATCGCTCAAGGGTCTCCAAGACGCGATCGGTCTTTCGATTGTGGATCCGGTGATTAGCGACCAGGGCTGGCAATTTTCGGAACGGTTCGGCAGCAGCCCCGATCGCCTCTACGGGGTCAACTATCTCTGGCAGATCTATGGGAAAGCCAAGGCGGACTATTCAGGTCGGGTGACGGTCCCGGTGCTGTGGGACCAGCAAACCCAGACCATCGTCAACAATGAGTCGCGGCAGATCATTCAGATGTTCAACGCTGAGTTCAACGCCTTTGCCGCCTTTCCTGAGCGGGACTTTTACCCAGAAGTACTGCGGCCTGAAATAGATCGGGCCATGGATGCCATCTACCAGCCCATTAATAATGGCGTCTATCGCAGTGGGTTTGCTGCGACCCAAGCCGCCTACATCGAAGCGGTGACGGAGCTGTTCCAGGCGTTGGATCATTGGGAAACGGTGCTGGGGCAGCAGCGATATTTAGTTGGCGATCAGCTCACCTTGGCCGATTGGTGCCTATTTACCACCCTGTTTCGCTTTGACCTGGCTTACCACGGGCTTTTCAAAACCAATCTCAAACGGTTGATCGACTATCCCAACCTATGGGACTACTGCCGGGAGCTTTATCAGCAGCCGGGTGTCTCGGAATGGTGCAGCATTGAGCATGTCAAGCAGCTTTACTATGCAGGCTTACCGGAGCTGAACCCCAGTGGCATCGTGCCGGTGGGTCCCGATATTGACTATGGGGCACCCCACAGCCGAGATTGTATGGGCTGACGGCTTATCCAAACTGTCACAGTTTTTCCATCCTGACTGTGGGCTCCCATCGCCAGACGTCTCGACCAGTAGGGATATCAATAACTGTTAAAATCCCGCCACAGCCAACATCAAAAAGGTAACTTCTCAACATCCGCTGGTGAAGGCAGATAAACCTCGTCTAATTTGAAACCTGGAGGTAAGTGTCACAGGGGTTGAGAACAGGAGTTGTTGTGGAAGGGAGTAG
>JAQCKL010000050.1 GCA_027592485.1 Cyanobacteriota bacterium | reverse complement strand
CCCCAGCGGCTCGGGCGTTTTGGGCCGCAAAGGCCAGCAGGCTTTGGGGAAGCCCCGCCACTTCATCGGCATCGGTCAGGACTAAATTAAAGGCCGCTGTGGCATCCAGGACATGGTTAGAGAACTGGGTGGAGCATTCCGCCAATTCCTGCTGAATTTCATTGAAGCGCACCTTGTCAGCCCCATCCAAGCCCACCCCCGCTAGGTCCGCATCGCGGATGGCGGCGGTGATGATGCGCTGTTGAGCCAACTCCAGGGACTGCCATTGGGGGCCTTGGACAATGGCTTGGAAGCCTTTGTAGATGGGGCGGCTCTGGCCCATACGGCTGCCAAATTGCACCAGGTCAGCCTGAATGGTTTCGTAGGCTGTCCGCAGTTCGGGGCTGTTTTTCACCCCCATCAGGTGACTGATAATGCCCCAGGTCCAGCGCAGCCGCTCTTCTAAGCGGGTCAGGGGCTCTACCAAGCCCGACCAAGTCGGGTCGATATGGGCCTCGATCGCTTCTAGTTCTTGGGTCAGGGTGTGGAGTAATGCCTTAACCCCAGGAACAATCTGATCGGGTTGGATGGATTCGAAGGGGGGTAGTCCTTCACCAATTAACAGCGGATTTTTCAGGGCAGTTACACTCATATCAACCAAGGACAAGGAACACCAAACATAGCGCTGGACCCTTTGCGCCGGACCCCGAGGATCGCTCTGATCCGTAGGGCAGAAGCAAAGTAGCTCGCAGTCTTGTCCTAACCGGACTAGCGACTGCTATACCTACCAGCTTATCGATATAGACCGATCTTGGCGTCTATAAAAGGTAAGGGAGAACCCGAGGGGGCAGGCGACCAGCCGTTTCACCCCTGTGCAGGCTGGGCTGGTTGGCACTCATGCCACCTGCGATCGGCAGATTCAACCGGAAGCTTGACCTAGCCTCAGTCTAAACTCAGATCTAAACTGATCTCCGATGCCCCTTTTAGTCACCGATGCGGCCGGTCTGCATCGTTCATTTGTAGCTGTAGAGTGCCCAATTTGATGGTATCGAGGGTAGCGTCGAGCAAAGAGACCCAATCAAACCTATAGCTTAGGCCATTTGGCGCTTAATCAGTTGCTTAAACCACCCTGGTTCTGCTGGGTGCATCCCACTTTTGTCATCTCAGTCCTCGGGCAAGATCGGGATTCTAAGCCTGCGGCAGGCTGCGCCAACACTTCGCTATCGCTACGTTCAGAATGACCTTTGCAAAGCTGGGATGCACCCGGTTCTGCTTGACCATCTATCACAATCACCAACGGGGGTATCCAGCCCACCCAGGTCAAGACCCAATCGGCCCTCAATGAGTAGGTGAAGGCGATCTATAGGGTTCTGGCCATCAAACAACTTATGCCCCACGGGCAAACGCTGCCGTTTCCCAGAGGTTGGGCTGAAACAGCCGATTTTTTCCAACATTTCTGGATTGGAGGGAACAGGGCGGAAGCTCCTCATTGCCAACTCCTCATTCCAAACTCCTCAAGGCCATAGCCCGAATACCAGTCTTGTCTTCAGCAAAGTTCACCAGCCTTAGCAGCCGGTGATCTTGGGGGTTCGCCATCATGGAAATAGTGCAGTTGGGGACAACTTTAGTGATTTCCCGCTTGAAACGGTTCAGCAGCAGCGTTTTAGTGCCTTCGGGATTGGTGACCGTTGGATCAACCACTAAGTCCCAGAGGGTGGCATTAAAGACCCCATCCCCGGTGGCCCGAACAAACCCCACCATCTTTTTTTCACCAAAGGTCCAGGCGGCAACACAAAGCAGGGAATGGTGGAGGGCGATCGCCAACTTATCGGTCGGTTGGGTCGGTAAACCCGCTTTGCGAAACAACTGATTGAGGGTGGCGGGGGCGATCTCGCCCTTATCGATGCTGAAAAATACTCGGGTGGGCTTTGAAGGCGCAGAGATCGAGTCAGCAGAATCGTCGAACATAACCCACAGGATGAACAGAAACCCCAACTTCGCCCCCAAGCCTTGCTCAGACCTGCAACAACGAAATGTCTTATTTTGAGAGGTTCTCTCTAAGCTAAGTCCTTAACTGGGGTTCTGTCACCTGTGGTGGACCTGCCATCGCTTCACAGCCTCCACCGCTTAACAGCCCTATTCCTTCCGGTCAGGCTACATTAACGCCAAGCTCAGGTTGACCGGAAGCGCTGCCGTTCTGGCTGCGCTGTGAGCCGGTCGAACCGTCGAAGCCCTAAACCTGTACGGTCACAACGAGGTAATTAGCTTATATGCGCTCACTTTGTTTATCCGTGCGCTTCGCCCACCACAGCACGCTATAAACCACCACGAGATAACCGATGGCAAGGGACAGTATCCAGGCAGATATGGGGAGGGAAAAGGCCATGACAGAAAGAGATGCGGAGACACTTAAACACAGAGACGCAACCCAACACCCCTTCACTGCGCTGCCGTCATCGGCTTAAAGACCCGAAGTGACACTGCCCCATGCCTACATTGCTGTTAGGTGATGCATCAAAGGACGATGCCTTACCCTAGTCCAGGTCAGCAATGCTGTAGGAGCGACCATCACTCCTTCTCTAAACTGAGAAGCGTAAACCTTGAAAGCCTTCTGGTGATTCTGGGATACCCCTGTTCACTGGAAGCTGCAAATGTTTAAAAGGAGCGTTATTTGGTTTTGAGAAATCTTATTACCAGACTAGCACAGCCATAGGGTTATGAAACCCCATGGTGAAGCGACTTTAGCGATAATTTTGTGACGTTTCGATGAAGTCCGATCACCGGTCATCCATTGTGCCGATTGGCTGTGACACTCTCGGTCTGAATCAAGGGCTAGAACAGCCCTTTTGGGTCCCCAGACAGCCCATTCGATGGGTCGGTTTGTTCCCCTTGCCATGGCGTTAGCTTAGAATAAGGGCGGAACTGTAAAATTTCGTAACCAAACTGCTTGGGCCGTTTTGTTCATGGCTTCAGTCACTTCTTTGCTCGCGCCCGTTGAGGCAGACCTTAGCCTCCTAGCCCATAATCTGAAGCAACTGGTGGGGGCCCGGCACCCCATCCTGTACGCTGCTGCAGAACATTTGTTTGGGGCTGGTGGTAAGCGAATTCGCCCTGCGATTGTGTTACTGCTCGCTCGAGCCGTTACCCCGTCGGAGGACATTCTGCCCCAGCACCGCCGCCTTGCCGAAATCACGGAGATGATTCATACCGCCAGTCTGGTCCACGACGATGTCGTGGATGAGTCAGACGTGCGGCGAGGCGTTCCCACCGTCCACAGTAGTTTTGGTAATCGGATTGCGGTGTTGGCTGGGGATTTTCTGTTTGCCCAGTCTTCCTGGTACCTGGCCAATCTAGATAACCTGACGGTAGTGAAGCTCTTGTCCCAGGTGATTATGGACTTGGCGGAGGGAGAAATTCAGCAAGGCCTTAATCGCTTTGAAGTGGATATGTCCCTTGAAGCGTATTTGGAAAAGAGCTACTACAAAACCGCCTCTCTGATTGCCAATAGTGCCAAATCGGTTGGCGTTTTAAGTGGCTTATCCACTGTCCAAACCGAGAATTTTTATGGCTATGGGCGGCACCTCGGCCTCGCATTTCAGGTGGTGGACGACATTTTGGATTTCACCGGCTCAACGGAAGTGCTGGGTAAACCCGCCTGCTCCGATCTCAAGAGTGGGAATTTAACCGCTCCTGTGCTTTACGCTCTGGAAGAGAAACCGTACCTGAGCACCCTGATTGAGCGGGAATTTGCCGAATCGGGAGATTTTGATCAGGCCCTTGATTTGATTCACAGCAGTGCTGGCATCAAGCGATCGCGGGAATTGGCCCTGTACCATGCCCAAGCTGCCAAAGCCTGTTTGCAAGGGCTGCCCGCCTCTGACTCCTATCAGGCCTTGCTTGATATGACGCAATATGTAACCCGGCGGATTCATTAAGGGGGCACTATTCCGAGCCATGGCCGCAGATCCTAGCGGCTTTATCTTTGACCATCACTTTTGGGGTCGCCAACGTTGGAACGCCGTTTAACCCTTTGCCTGGGAGAGGCCCTGATTGATCGGGTCGCCCAGCAGCCCGCTGATACGGTGAGCGCTGTCACGGATTGGGAAGACCACATTGGCGGTGCCCCCGCTAATGTGGCCGCAGCCTTAGTCAAGCTCGGTAGTCCTGCCACATTTATTGGAGCGGTGGGGCAAGATGCCTTGGGTAAGCGCATTACCCAAACCCTGGGGGAGATTGGGGTGAACTGCTGGGGGGTGCAATATTCGGGGGCACCCACTCGGGTGGTGCATGTGTTGCGGTCAGTTGAGGGCGATCGCCAGTTTGGGGGATTTACCAATGACGACCCCAGCCTTTTTGCCGATGCCCACTTGCAAGCCCAAGCCCTGCCCACAGAGCTGTTTGCCCAGGCAGAATGGCTGATCATCGGCACCCTCGGGTTAGCCTATCCCCACACGGGGCAGGCCATCAAGCAAGCTATTCGTCTGGCCCGTCACCACCACCTCCGCATCGCCGTTGATATAAATTGGCGGCCCAGTTTCTGGCCTCAGCCCGATCAAGCCCCCAGCCAGATTCGGCCCCTCCTAGCAACGGCCCAGTGGCTTAAATTTGCCCAGGAAGAAGCCCAATGGTTGTTTGGGACCACAGATTTACCCACCTTGGCCCAATGGCACCCCCGCGCCACGGGGATTGTGATCACCTATGGGGCAGAGGGGTGCCAGTATCGGGTCGGGGGGCAGCAGGGTTATATACCGGCATTTAAGGTCGAGAGCCAAGACACCACGGGCGCTGGCGATGCCTTTCTGGCAGCGCTACTCCATCAACTGCAACAACACCCCTCAGCCCAGTCGCTTCAAGATCCCGCTTACCTTCGGCAAATTATGCAATTTGCCAGTGCCGCTGGGGCCTTAACCACGTTGCGGCCTGGGGCGATCTCGGCTCAACCCACGACTCCGACCATTGAAACGTTTTTGAACAGCCGTACATAACAGCGAAGCTCTTGCCTGACGCTATGATCACCCCAGAACCCAAGCGGGATGACAGCCATGGCGGCAGAAATTGAGCGCAAATTCCTGATTTCGGGCGAGGCCACCCCCTGGCGTGATCAAGGTCCTGGCCTGCTCTATCGGCAAGGCTATATTCCCACCCAAAACCAGGTGACGGTGCGGGTGCGGATTGCCGGTGACCAGGGTTATGTGACCTTAAAGGGACCCACCGTCGGGATTACCCGCAGCGAATTTGAATATCCCATTCCCAAAAGCGATGCTGAGGAAATGCTGACTAGCCTCTGCACCCCGCCCTGGGTGGAGAAATATCGCTATCGGGTTGAATTCCAGGGATATACCTGGGAGGTGGATGAGTTTTTAGGGGATAACGCAGGGCTAGTACTGGCAGAGGTGGAGTTGGAAGATGCGGCGGCAGTGGTCGCACTGCCCCCCTGGATCGGGGTTGAGGTCTCCCATGACCCCCGCTACCGTAACGGGAACCTAGCCCGCTTCCCCTACGGTACCTGGCCTGCGGAATAAACTATTTTGGGGCTGATTGTTTTGAAGGCGTGGGCATTGCTTTCTCCGCTAGGGAGCAGCGGTGCCGGAGCACTGGTTGGCCGGTTCCTTAGGCGGGATATTGGACAATTTCAATATCTTCTAGGGTGACGATGCAGCGCTGCAGCATCTCGGCTTCTTGGGCTAAAAAGGCCTCGATCGCCGGTGCCTGATCAACAATCCGTACTTCAATGGGCAAATCAGAGGCCATCGCCTTGCGGTTAGCGGTGGGAATCGCCAGATAAGGGCCAAAACCGGCCTGGGCTTCTACGGCGATCGCACTATACAAACCCCGCTCTAGGGCAATTGCGAGGGCTGCTTCGTGTAAAGGGCGAGTCCCCCAGCGGCTACCAGCGCTGGTATAAATGCTGAGCTTTTTCCAATCTGTCATTGTTTCTATTCCTTCGGCTCCCGTCTGCAGTTGTACCGCAAGAATGGCATTGTCAGTAGCCAGGTAGGCCCAATTCGGATGCCGATGCCAACCTTGCCCCCCTGCTTGCCCAGACAACCGGCCCTCAATCCCAGTTATTCGCCATTGCTGGCACCCTTCGCCAACGGGATTAACTGTACGGCATCATTTTCGATCACGATCTCAAATCCCAATGCCTTGATCCGATCTGCGGCCAGTTTTTGGACCTCCTCATTCACAGCACCGCTCCAGACCTGGAACCAGGCGCTCACCTGGGCCTGGGCACTGTCGGGATCCTGTTTTAGAAAATTAGCGGTATTGCGGGAGGTTTCCGCCGCTTTGGATGCATTGGGCAGGGGCGATTGCTCTGCCCAATCCGCCGCCTGGGAAAAAGATTGCTGAGCCGCTTGCCCCTCTCCCAACAGCAATAATTCGTCTAATGCCTTATAGCGCCACAGCAAGTAAGCGTCGGGTGGCAAGGCAGGGGTCATCGCCTTTAGCCCTTCGCTCAGCAGGTTGACGGTGGTTTCGGGTTGGGCGGCGTAGAACGATGTTGCTGTCGCCAAAAAAAGATAGGCATCCATAAAGAATGGGTCCTGATCAACCACCACCTGAAAGAAGTCCCCGCTGAGGCTATAGTCGGTGACTTCCCTCACCGGCGTATCGCCAAAGTATTGGACAAACTCTAAAAAGGTCCAATCGGCAATCAGGTTGCCAAAACCAAAACTGGGCAGGAGCTTCCGTAGACTCAGTTGCTCGGCCTGTAGGGCATGGGCTGCTGTCGCGGCGGCAGGGTCAATGGCTTGGGTCGTGGTTTGGGCTTGTAGCCGAGGCCACTGTAGGGCAACCACGCCAGCGGTACCGACAAGGGCTACGGTAATCCCTTGGATCAAATTTTCCATGGTTAACGGTCACCTCCGTTGCCTTCAGATCAAAATTTCGGGTCCAGCTGTTGCCGCCCCCAGCCCTGTGGACAGATGAACCAGATGAACCCTACTCAAACTCTTCAGGGGGCAGTTCAGGGGTCGGAGGGTTATCAATCAGATTTTTCTTGGACTTTTTAAGCTGCTTCCACAGCAGCTTAATTTGACTATAGGCTTCCCCTGGGGGGATTTTTCCGCCGGTTTCCAGGTTGCAAATCAATGACACCCGTTGGGCGAATTCTTGCAAATTAGAATTAAAGGTCAAATTAGGAAGGTTGACTTCTCCCCAGTAGGAACTCTTGGGCATCAAGAAGTTTTCTTTGGCGGCGTCATCATTATTGGCCATGGCAGGCATTCCCTAGAGAGCACTGGATTAAGGCAAACATCATAGGTGACGTTGGCCAATTTGCTTAAGGCACCTAGGACAGTACGGCGTAAGTCTGCCTCCCCTTGAACGAGGGGCTGAAGCCCCTTCCTTTGGATGGCAATGGTTGTGTGATTTACGCCCTTAAGGATCAGAACAGTTTTGGCCCTTAGCGGAGCAGCATATGGGCTATGGCGCTGGTCCCTTTGCTTAGGACAGTTAGACCGCCCTGATCCTAGCGCAGAAGCAACGGGGCTCGCAGTCTTGTCCTAAGAGGCTGTTTCAAAAGGGGGTAGGCCGGTATTGGATACGACTGTAGGCAGTCAGTACATCGGTTGTATCCCTGATGTTGCCGTTGCTCGTTCTGGGTCGTTCCTGTATTCGAATTAACGGTACAAGGCTTTTCAAACAACCTCTAGCCGGACTAGCAGCTGCTATGTCCGGCGACTTAGATTTTTACAGGCTCCGAACGGTGGCTTGACCATCCTTGACTTCGCCCACCAGGACTTCTGTGGCTAAGCCCACAAACAAGCCATTTTCCAGAACACCGGGGATGTTGTTGATGGTGGCTTCTAGCTCGGCTGGGGCGGCGATCGCCTCAAATTTCACATCCAGTACCATGTTGCCCTGGTCGGTGATCACCGGACCATCCTTTTTGATCCCCATGCGCAGATCAACGGTGCCCCCCAGGGCGGTCAAGGCGCGGGTCACTGGGGCGATCGCCATGGGCAGCACTTCCACGGGCAGGGCAAAGGTGGAGCCCAATTGATCTACCAATTTGGAGCTGTCAACCACGACGATGAATTTTTCGGCCAGACCATCCACAATCTTCTCGCGGGTATGGGCGGCACCGCCCCCTTTGATGAGATTGAATTGGGGATCGACTTCGTCAGCCCCATCAATGGCGAGGTGAATGGTGTCGACCTCATCCAGGGTCGTGAGGGGGATGCCGTATTTTTTTGCAAGTACAGAGGCTTGAAAGGAGGTGGGTACCCCTTTGATATCGGTGAGTTCCCCAGCGGCGATGCGATCGCCAATAAATTGCACCGCAAAGGCCGTGGTGGACCCCGTGCCTAATCCTAAAACCGTACCAGACTCGACCCGAGCCGCTGCGGCCCGACCCACTTCCTGCTTCATGAGTTTGACTGGATCCATCTCTGCCATTGTTCTTTTCCTGGGGATAACTCCGGTCATTAGCATGACTGAAAGTGCTCCCCCTGCCTAGGGGCTCAGGTTAGCGGTTTGACGTTTTTCGGCCCTGAAATCCGAAATTTTATGGGGATCCCGACGGCTCCGAAACCAGGGATGTTAGATCAGAGAGGTTAGCGCAGGAAGGATCGATCAGCGGATCAAGCCCTGTTGCATCAGAATCACCGCGAGGACCCTTGAAATGATCACCGTACCTGCCACCAATTGGAAAGAACTCCAGAATGGTTCCGATATTCGCGGGGTGGCGTTAGCGGGGGTAGCGGACGAACCCGTCAACCTGACCGCCGATGGGGTGCATCGCCTCGGTCAAGCCTTTGCCACTTGGCTGGCTCAGCAGCAGGGTAAACCCACCGAGGCATTAACGGTGGCGATCGGTCGCGATAGCCGCCTGTCTGGCCCCAACCTGATGAGCGCGGTGGCGGCAGGGATGACCGGCCTCGGGACCCAGGTCTATGACTTTGCCATGGCCTCGACCCCAGCCATGTTTATGAGTACCGTCACCCCAGGGTTCAACTGTGATGGGGCGATCATGCTCACCGCCAGCCATTTGCCCTTTAACCGAAATGGGCTCAAGTTTTTCACCGCTCAAGGGGGCTTAGGGAAGGCCGATATCACCCAGATTCTCACCCTGGCGGCAGAGGCTATCTTTACCCCAGCGACCCGGCTAGGCACCGTGACAACCCATGACTTTATGGCGGTGTATGCTGCTCAACTGGTGCAGACCATTCGCACTGCGGTCAACCATCCTGACTCCTTTGATCAGCCGCTGCAGGGGCTCAAAATTGTGGTGGATGCGGGCAATGGGGCCGGGGGATTCTATGCCGCCCAGGTGCTGGAACCCTTGGGTGCAGACACCACCGGCAGCCAGTTCTTAGACCCCGATGGCAACTTCCCCAACCATGTCCCCAACCCTGAAAACCCTGACGCCATGGCGGCAATTCGCGATGCGGTGCTGGCTAACCAGGCTGATTTTGGGATCATTTTCGATACCGATGTGGACCGCTCTGCCGCTGTCGATTCCCAGGGTAATGCCATCAACCGCAACCGCCTGATTGCGCTGATGGCGGCGATTGTACTGAAGGAGCATCCGGGCTCCACCATTGTCACCGACTCCATCACCTCCGATGGGTTAACCACATTTATTGAGCAACATTGCCAGGGCATTCACCATCGCTTTCGGCGGGGCTATAAGAATGTGATTAATGAGGCGGTGCGGCTCAACCAGACGGGTCAGGAAAGTTGGTTAGCGATCGAAACCTCCGGCCATGGGGCCATGCAGGAAAACTACTTCCTGGATGATGGGGCCTACTTGATTAGCAAGGTGTTGATTGAATTAGCCCGAGCCAAGTTGGCCGGTCAGACCCTGACGGATTTGATCGCCCCGCTCCAGGAACCGGCCGAAAGTCAGGAATTTCGCCTCAAAATCAAGGTCGATGACTTTAGATCCTATGGCCAGGAGGTGATTGCGGCCCTCCAGGACCTTGCTGAATCCCAGCCGGGATGGGCGATCACCCCCAAGAATCACGAAGGGGTCCGCATTGCCTGTCAGTCTCCCCAAGAACAGGGCTGGTTTTTGCTGCGGCTCTCGCTCCATGATCCGGTGCTGCCGCTGAATGTGGAATCGGAGGTGGTTGGGGGGGTGGCCCAGATTGCTCAGCAGTTATTCAGCTTTTTGCAAACCTATGACGGCCTGGATCTGTCTTCGTTAAGGGGTGTTTAGTACCGAATAGCATCGGTTCCAGCACTATGACGGATGGTAGGGGGGCATTAGGGACGAGGGGGCAAGAAACCGGAAGAGTCAGGGAATTTACGACGCAGAGTATTGACGCAGAGTATTAGGGTGAACGGCGGTGATCTACTGTGGGTTTAATCGCGCTGCCAAGGATAAGTCCGCAACTTTTGCCCGTTACTGCGGCGGACAGCCAAAATGGTTACAGTCCCCTGGGCGATCGCCCCCCTACGCCTGCCCCCTCCACCGCTCATTCATGGTGCAACTGCAGCCCAACTCAACCGACGCTAGCGATGGAGCCTTTGACCTCACCGCTGAACAGGTGGCAGCGCTGGATGCCCTGCACGAATTTGTGCAAAGCCAGGAGAAGCTCTATTTGCTCACCGGCTATGCTGGCACCGGTAAAACGACCCTATTGCAGATGTTTGTCAGCGGTCTGCGGGAACAGGGGGATGATCGCAAGGTGGTGCTGTCGGCCTTTAGCAATAAGGCGACTAAGGTGCTGGCGACCATGGCGGACCAGTGGCAGCTGGAGGTGGATGCCATGACCTGCTGCACGTTGCTGGGGCTGCGTCCGGTCATTGATGAAGACACGGGCAAGCAAGAGTTTCAGCCCGATCGCAAGCAGGGTAGCCAGGTGGATCGTTACCGCCTGGTGATCGTGGACGAATGCTCGATGGTCAACGAAGAGCTGTGGCTGCTGCTGGTGAATGCGGTCTCTAGCCTCTATGGCGGTACACAGATTTTGTTTGTGGGTGATCCGGCCCAGTTGCCGCCGGTGAATGAGTCGGAATCGGCCTGTTTTCGGCAAATTGTCCATCGATCAGAACTGACTGAGGTGGTGCGCTATGGCGGTGCCATTGGGGTGATTGCCGAGGATCTACGGCGGAATTTGGAGCGCGATCGCCTCCCCCGATTACGCAGTGACACCAATGCGGAGCGTACCGAGGGCTGTTTTGTCCTGCCCCGTCACGGCTGGGAAACGCTGATGCTGCGGGCCTTTACCAGTGAGGCTTACCAGCGGAATCCCGATCAGGTGCGGGCATTGGCCTACACCAATCGTCGGGTCACCCAACTCAACCAAATGATTCGCCAGGCGATCTATGGCTCGACGGCGCTACGGTTTGTGCCCGGTGAGCGGCTGATCGCCCTGACCCCCTGCTTGGATGACGAGTCGGTCATTTTACCCACGTCGGCGGAATGTGAGGTGATCGAGGTGCGGCGGGGGCGGGATGGGGAATGGCCGATTTGGTCGTTGTTTGTGGAAACGGAAGAACAGAAATTTAAAACCTTACGGGTACTGCACGAGTCGGGACAGGGGGAAATGACAGCCAAGCTCGATTTACTTTCGCGGGAAAAGCGCTGGATGGAATTTTGGGATCTGAAGCAGCGCTTTCATGGGGTGGACTATGCCTACAGTCTCACCATCCACAAAAGCCAGGGTTCGACCTTCCAGGATGTGTTTGTGGATGTGCCGTCGATGCAGGCCAACCGCAATGTGATTGAACGCAACCAGCTCTGCTATGTCGCGTTTACCCGCGCCGCCAAACGATTATTTGTCTATCAGTAGGGGCGTGGCAAAAGGGCCGTGGGGCTACTCGCCACCCATTTGGGCCAGTCGAGCCGTGCCAAAGGCCGCTTCCCCTTGCTCAGCTCGGCTAACCGGCACCGGCAAGCACCGCTGTCGGATCGCCATCCAAGTCGGATTCTGAGCCCCACCCCCCGCCGTGATCACCCGCGTCAACCCAGAGGCCCCCAGGGCTTGCAACTGCTGGTACCCCGCCGCTTCGATGCGAGCCATGCCTTCTAACATGCCATACAAAAAATCCTGGGGATGCTCAGGGCGCGGCTCCAGCCGAGGCGGATAGGTCGGGTCATTGATGGGAAAGCGCTCCCCTGGGGTGAGGAGCGGATAGTAGTCGAGCCCCGATGGCACCGCCGGATCGATATTCGGACTCAAACGAACTGACTCCGCCTCGGTGAAAAACCCATTCAGCACTGCCCCCCCCGTATTCGACGCGCCCCCCACCAGCCACAAATCCCCAAACCGGTGGCTGTAAATGCCCAGGCTGCGCTCCTCCACCCGCGTTTTGCTCAGCAGCTTCAGCACCAACGTGGATCCCAGGGAGGTCACCGCCTCCCCCGGTTGGGTCGCGCCACTGGCGATAAAAGCGGCAATGCTGTCGGTGGTGCCGGCATGGACCCGGCAGTTGGGGTTGAGGCCATAGCGTTGCACGGCGCTGGCGCTCACCGGCCCCACTATGGTTCCTGGAACGAGCACCTGCGGCAACAGAGGGGCTGCCGGGAGGGCTTGCAACCAGTCTGGATAGGTCAACTCACCTCCGTCATAGCCGATTTTGAGGGCGTTGTGATAGTCGCTTAGGCCCCACTGGCCATGGAGTTGAGCGGCCAACCAATCGGCTTGGTGTAGGCAGTAGCGGGCTTGCTGCCAGATGGCTGTGGGCAGGTTAGCCTGCCACCACAGCAGCTTCGCCAGACTAGAGGTGGCGCTGAGCACCGGGCTATGGTCGGGGGCCAGCTCTCGCAGTTGTGGCAAAATGCTTTGGCCCCGGTTGTCGTTATAGGGCAAGGGGGCGGTGAGGGGATGGCCCGCGCGATCGCACAGCAAAACCGTGCCTGAGGTGCCATTGATCGCGATCGCCCCAATTGCCCGACGGACCACTGTTGGAACGTCTCGGATTAGGGCTTGCAGGGTCTCCTGCCATTGCCTCGGCAGATCCATGGACGCCACCGCCCCGAATCGGATGCGCCCTTGATGGATCAGGGCTTGGTTGCCATCCAACACCATGATGCGGGCACCCGATGTCCCGAAATCAACCCCGGCAACATAGGTCATGGTGTTAGCCCTCCTAGCAGTTCCGAATTGAGGTGAATACAGACGCTGCAGGGGACTGCAATATCCTCAAATAAAAGCGGGGCTCCCTAGGGACCCCCGCCACACACTGTTAACAAACGAAAACGGCGTTAGATGCTGACTTCGCTCAACTCTTGGAGCATGTAGTCGAAGGGCTGATCAATAAAGGAGGTATCGGCCACACCAGCTTCAGCGACCTTCTCCTTAATCATGTCTTTCATGATTTGAATACCCATCACCGTAGACCCAATGGGTACCCCCAGAGAGTTGTAGGTTTCCCGCAGGCCCTGCAGCACCCGCTCGTCTAAAACATGGGTGTTACCAGCAACGAGGGCGTAGCTGCCATAGCGCAGGTAATAGTCCATATCCCGCAAGCAAGCGGCATAGCGGCGGGTGGTATAGGCATTGCCACCGGGCCGCAGCAGTTCTGGAACGGTTTCAAATAAGCGTGAACCCGCAGCCCGCACCAACTCGGCTGCGTTAGCACTGATCACAGCGGCTGCTTGGATGCGGGCAGAACCCGTTTCGAAGTAAGTCTTGAGTGAATCAATCGCAGTGCCATCGAAGTAGCGACCGGTGGAATCGTAGTTGCGAATTAAAGTAGTAACTGCGTCCTGCATTTAAGGTGTTTCTCCCAATCAGTCGTACATATCCCTGCAAAAGCAAAAACGAACAACTTTGCCGCCGCTGGAATCGGTCCAATATCTTAATCAACGACTCACAGAACAGCCTTTGAGCTATCAAGTCTGCGGTCATTTCCAGGAGCAAGTTTATCACGCGCTTTCACGCCATCGTGGCGGTGCCTGAGAAACGTGAAGCGAGTAGGCCGGTTTTCGTTACAAACCGAGATGTTTCGACATGGGATGAACCGGGTCCAAGGCCCATCGGTAGTCCGCCGCTGGCTGATTATTCGTAGAGGAATGGGGCGCGATCGCCCTTGATCAAAGCCATTCACCCACCGGGCTAAAACCGCTGTCGCCACTCACCATGTCGGTTCTATTCAGAACGAATTTTTTCGGTAACTACCTAGGGCTTGCTGAAAAAGTCATGCTGCCGAGGGAATCGTAAATTTGGTGGTTCTCGTTATCTTCC
>JAQCKL010000049.1 GCA_027592485.1 Cyanobacteriota bacterium | reverse complement strand
CTTGGCTCACAGTCTGCTCTTGCTGGGCTATTGATATGAAATCTTTCTATTGTTCGAGGTGCCCTGGAGCATTTCTTTTGTCCAGTTCGCTTGAGCTTTGGCCTGAACAATCGGATCCCGATCTAGTTTTTTGCCTTTTACAACTAAAGTCTCGCCATCAAAATAGACGGTTGGCTTTCCTTTAGGGGGTTTGCGAAAGGTTTTCGTTTCAACTGTAAAAATACCGTGTGGAGAGATCAGTAAATGGTCGATGTTGAAACCATCGCCAATAATGTCGTGAAAAACCCTACAGCCTTCGCTACGGAAGTCTTCTAAAAATTGACCAATAGCCTTTTCACCATCTCTAGCTAATTTAAGGAGTTTGATTTTAGTTCTCAGTTTCAAGAGTTTGAATACAGAGAATCCGAGTAGAGGCGTGATCAGAATTGTCGTCAACACTGGTTCAGGGGAAGTTGGGTAAGCCCAACGAAACCATTCTATGATGACGAGCGATACCAATAGGGAAGATATTGCAACCCAGAAGGCAATACTATCGAACATGACCTCTGAAATTTGTTCATCCAGTGACTGGCCAGGACTCCTGTGGGGAGAGGCTTTCAGGGGGGATTTCCATGCTTGCTTTTTCTGAAACATACCTTCGTCTTACCCCTTTTAACGAAACAACAATTACCTTGCAAGCACTAACGTTAGATTTGTTCCCTCATATGACTTTGAAATCGCCATTTCCCAACCCATCCTAGTAAAGTCCACACGATTTCCTTTATTGCGGGAGCCTTGGAAGGCGAGCATTAGACCATGGCCGTGACCTTGAGTGGCCAGTACCCAACGGCGTAAATCACTGGGTTATGCCAGTTTCTAGGCCCCTTTCCCCTGATCTCCCCTGCCATTCGCAATCCTGTTGGCCCTGATGCCATCAGGGGCTAGTTCCCATATTGCCAAGGCGTTTCCCACCCCAGACCCCCCACTTCTAGGCCAGCCAAGTTCGTTGTCGCCTCGATCAGGAGCTGTGCTGTGGCTGAGGCGGACTGCTTTTTCCAGACTTGTACCCTAAGCTGCCCTCGGGTGGTATCCCAACAGCGCCATTGCAAGCCTTCGCGGGTGGGCACTTGCACCGGGGCCGGAGCGAGGACAGTGCTGCCCTGCAAAACGATGCGGTAGCAATGATTCTGGGCGGTCATCTGCCAAGTGCCCCAGGGGCTGACCTGCCAGTGGATCTGAGCATCAAGGGAAGACAGGGCAATCAACTCGCCCTGGTGGTGCAAGCCCATCAGCCCCACAGTCTCCGTTCGCCCCAGCACCTGACGCCGCCCCCCAGCAGCGGTGAAGGCAAGGTCAGGGAACTCTGCAAAGCAATTGGCTTGGACCCAAAACCATTTTTGCGGGAAGGCCCCGCCCCAATTTTTTTCGCCATAGGCGGGGGCATGGTCAAACCCATAGCGCTGCCCCTGCCAATCGATCCAGCCCCTGGCCCAGCCGTGGGCCATCAGTACCTGCCAACCGGGCTCAAAAATCGGCAAATAGGAGAGCCAACCAGCGGTGGGCCGTTGGGGCTCCTGCAACGGTCCCCAACCGTAGCGGGGCTGGATAGTGTAGTGCCAGCGGGCGATCGCCCCTGTCCTTGAATCCCGCAAATAGCCTTGGTGGAGGGTGGAGGTGACTTGATAGCCCTGGGTAACCGTCTCGGCAAAAACATCAGGCGCTAGATAACGAGATTGGGTGTTGCTAGCGGCACGCCAATGCCCCAGACCCAAACGGTGGGGCCAGGCCCAGAAACCTTTTACATCTGGAAAGGGGCAATAGAGATAGGTGTCATCGGGTCCCAAGATTTGGGCGGCCCCCCCGCTGAGGGCGGTCTGCCCACCGGGGTCATCGATGGAATACATGAAGGCAAAGGATTGCCCCACAGCGGGTAAGGTCAGCCGAAAATACCAGCCCTCAAAGAAGCGCCGATCGCTGCCATCCCAGTGGTAGCCACTGTGGGGTGTCCATAAACCGTCAACCGCGACCGCGCTCATCCACCCGCTTGTCCACCCAATAGGGCACATATTGCCAGGCTTGCTTGAGGTGAGCCCGATCGCGATCGCTGGTGGGGCAATAGCGGGCCACCAAGGCCCAAAATGCCTGGGAATGGTTCATATGGACGGTGTGGCAAAGCTCGTGGATCAGCACATAGTTGACCAAGGGCGGCGGCAAAAATAGCAGCTTGTAGTTGAGACTAATCGATTGCTGAGAAGAGCAACTGCCCCAACGGCTGGTTTGTCCTCTCACGGAGAGGCGGCTATAGGCCAAGTCACAGCGCTGACTCAATTCCTGGAGCCAAGGCTGAAATTCGGCCCGAGCTTTGCGCTGTAGCCACCCTCGCAGCAGCTCTCGATGGGTTTCGTTATGGTCAGCGCCACTGAATGCCAGGGTCTGGGGGCCATTTTGGGTGAGGGTGACGCTGCCCTGGGCGCTGGGGCCATAGTCAACGGTCCAGGTTTCAGCCCGCGATCGCAGCTCCAGCAGCGTGGGCCGAGCTTCCAAATGCTCGGGGGGTAAAGCCTGGCGCTGGTGCTCGATACGCTGGAGGGTACGGGTAATCCAACTACGGCGGCGATCCAGGATGTCGGGAATCTCCTTGGGGTCAAACCCAGGGGGAACGACCACTTCGACCATGCCCTGGAAGGACACTTTCAGGGAGACATGGCGGGCACGGGCGCTCTCACGCACCTGGTAGTCGGGCAAGGGGGCTTGATGGTCGGCGATGGGAAACAAGGTGAGTTGTTGGGTGACCTCGGGCATGGCACCACGGGAGTGAGCATCTTAGTGTATCGCTGGCCGTTGGCAATGCAAGCCCAGGCAAGGCGAAACAAATACATGTGAACTATACCGAAGGGGGCTAGGTCGTTGTCAATGGGACCGACGACCGACCCTGGTCGCAGGCTGCCCCAGCGCCTTACAATCACCAGGATGTTAAGGGTGAATGGGCATGGCCTTATCCAGTGAAGAGACACGGCAGTTGTTGGCCCGACTGGTTTTTGATGACAGCTCGGCGGCAGATTGGGTGCAGGATGTCTGGGCGCTCAGTCCCACCCTGGGAGAAACTGCGGCCCGCTTGGCAGATGCCTTTGAGGCGGTGACGGACTGCGCGTCGCCGGAGCGCTTAGAGAATTTGGTTCAGGGACTTTACAAGGCGCAGTTGGAGGACCGTGTTTAGGCGTGGAGGGGTGAAAGGGTAGAGGGGTGAAGGGGTGGAGGGGTGAAGATGTGAAGGAGTGAAAGCGTGAAGGCGTTAAGAGGTGGAGGCGTTAACGGGTGAAGGGGTAGAGAACTTTATGGGCCAGGGGCGTGGTTCATGAAGTCGATGCGGGGGATCAGGGGGTCGCGCACGAGACCGATGCCAGTGAAGCCCCAGCGACTGAGGGCGGCTTTGAGTTGGGGGGCGGAGATGGTCTCGATGGCAAAGCGATCGCTCACCTCCCCGGCATGGGTGTTGAGGTAGCTGAGGGCGTCGTAGTCGGCGGTGAAGAGCAGCAGATAGGTTTGGTTTGCCTCGGCTCGGGCAGCCAGGTGACGACCGTCTTGCTTGGAACGTAGGAGATAGTAAGTCTGGAAGCTCCCCATGGTGATGCCTGTGCCAATGACTGGTTTTATTGTGTAGCACCGGCCCATCAGCAGGATGACCCGGTTTAGCAATGGCGGGTTTTCAGTGGATTCATTTTGATGGTGGCCTCACCTGCACCGCATTGAGGATGGCGGCGACGGCCATCCTCTAGCCTGTGGCCAAAACAAAGCACCCCGCTCATTAAAAAGCAAGGGTGCTTCATCTCAATCACCGACGATGATTTTTCCCAACCTTTAGCTCAGTTAAGCAAGCCAAAGGCTGAAATCAGGGCGAACGACGGGATTCGAACCCGCGAATGGCGGAACCACAAGCTGTTGCTGTAGCTTTCTCCCGGATTCAAGAAGCTAGCATTTTCGACCTGTCCTAAATAAATATCCGTACTTAGGGGGCGACCATTAGGATGAACTTCCGTGCGGGGTTCGAGGGATAACCAAACCTGGTCATACCATTCAGAGGCGGCTCCATTGCCGGTATTGGTGATGGTCCATGTTACTTTTGCCTCTTTGCTGGAGAAGGCATTAGGTGGGGGGGTGACACTGGCAACCTCTAAGTTGGGCAGCGGCGAGGGAGTAATGGTGAGGGACTGATCATCAATAGCACTGTTGTTATCCTCAGCGCCGTATTCCAGAAGTTGCGCCCCTGCATCCGTCTGGACGACCACCTGGACGTTACCCTCCAGGTTGGCAGGCACTGAAATCTGTTGAATACGTTCAATGGACTGCCCTGGCCCTAACGTGCCATTGAAACTAAAGAACCCTGCAAAAGTATCGTTACCAATGGCCCCATCACTAGAGAAATAAACCGCATCGGTCCAGGGACCAGTGGCCGCTTCCGTGCCCTGGTTGGTGATCGTCCAACGGACCTCAACCGATTGCCCCGCAATCACTTCAGCTGCGGTGCTGATATCGCTAACTACCAGGTCTACATCCAGGGCATCCAACGTAATGGCGTGGGCGTAGACGTTGTCAGATGCATCAGTCTCGGGCTGAGCCTCATCAGCATCAGTCACAAACAACAGGTACCGATCCCCCACATCCGTAACTGGAACGGTAAAGTCAAAGGTTTGGGAATAGCTTGCCCCCGGTTCCAGAGGCGATGTTGCTGCATTTGCCGTGGTGAGCAGCTGATCAGCCGCATCTAACGTGGCATCCTCAGAGAGATAAACCCGATCCACCCAATCAGCAGCGGCAGTAATGCCTCCTGCATTCGTCACTGTCCAGGCCAAGGGCACCGTTTCACCCAAAAGTGCTGAGCTGGGGGCCAAATCAACATCAATAGCTAAATTGGGTCCATTGTTATCAATCTCGATGGGGACTGCCCGGAGATTATCACTGTTGTCACCCTCGATCTGGGTGTTGTTGCTGTCGGCATTAAAGAGCAGGAAGTAATCACCCACCGTATCAATGGGGAGCTGAGCCTGAATCGTGCGGCTATAGGTGCCGTCCACTGTCAGGGGAGCGGGGTTACTGATGGACTGAGTCGCCAACAGGGTATCGGTTGGATCCAGCGTCGAGTCGGAGGAGAGGTAAACCGTATCAGTCCAATTAGAAACGGCGACACCATCGCCTTGGTTTTGTACAGTCCAGGTGAGATCAATGGTTTCGAAGACCGATGCAGTATCGGGGGCACCCACACTATCCGTCACCACCAAGTTAGGTGCGACCAGTTGAATGGGCACTACCGCAATGTTATTCCCCTCATCTGTTTCAATTTGGCTCTCACCGCTATCGGTTTTAAAGAGCAGATGGTAGTCACCTACAGCAAGGGTCGGAATCGTAACCCCAAGCGTCTGGTCGTAGCTGGCACCGCCACCGAGAGGGGTGTTGTCCCCTGTGGTGAGCTGGCCCAAGTTAATATCCGCACCATCAACAACCTGATCGACGGAGAGATAGATCTGATCAGACCAGTCGGCAATGGCATCTATTCCACCCTGATTAGTTACCCGCCAAGTTAAATCTAAGGGCGCATTAATTAGAGCGGTGCTGGGTACATCAACCCCATCAATGGTGAGGTCCGGTCCATTGTCATCGATGGTGATCGGTGCAGCAAAAACATTATCGGTTTCGTCAGTTTCAAATTGCGCCGCTGCACTGTCCGTGGCAAAGAGTAGATAGTAATCTCCAACCGCATCGATGGGGATGGTGACATCCTGAGTGCGGTTATAGCTTTGCCCTGCTGCCAGAGGATTATCGCTAAAGATGCCCGACGACAAAGTAATATCGCCGTCATCTAAAACATCATCTGCAGATAAATAAACGCGATCTTGCCAGTTGGAAAAAGCAGATACAATACCGTTATTTTCAGTTGTCCAATTGAGGGATAAGATTTCTCCCACTGAAGCCGATGTGGGAACATCCTGGCCAGTTATGGTGAGATTAGGATCCGTAACAACAATCGGAACAACTCGGGAATTATTGCTAGAGTCAACCTCTGACTGAGCACTATTAGAATTAGTTTCGAAGACAAGATAATAAGTGCCAGGAGTTGACGAAATTGATGTGATATTTTGCTGGGTAATCGTGTAGCTATCGCCTGCAGCCAGCGTCGGATCGTTATCAATTGTCCTTGTGATAATTGGAATGTCAAAAGGCTCAAAAGTCGAATTAGAAGAGAGGTAGACCTTATCTTGCCAGGAATTTGAAACCGTATCACCGTTTCCGGAATTGGTTACTGTCCAGGAGATATCGGCGCGTTCACCCCTGGCGATGGCAGTCGGGACAACCGGCTCTGAGGCAAACTCTAAATCAACTCCAGTGACTGAAAATGGGTGAACATAGACGTTATCTGTTTCGTCTGACTCTGGTTGCCCGTTGAAGCGATCAGCAACAAATAATAAGAAATGGTCTCCTAACCCAAGATCATCAGGAACACCACGAAAACTACTGCCAGATACCGTATAGTTTTCTCCAGGATCCAAAGGAGAATTTATCTGGGCATTTTCAATATCCAGAAAAATATCAGAACTGTCCAGGGTTTCATCGGTTGACAAATAAACGTAGTCATACCAGAATGCTGCAGCACGAGCATCTCCTTGGTTTTCAACTGTCCAAGAAAAATCCAGGGGATCATTGATATTCCCTGTGCTGGGGGCATTGGCTGTAATCGTTAAGTTAGGGCTTCCAGAGATAGGAGGATCTACTGTAATTGGAATGGCCCGAAAATTATTATCCTCATTGGTTTCGGAATGCTCATCAAAGGTGTCAGCCCTAAAAATTAAATAGCGTTCTCCAACCTCATCCTCGGGTATTAAAATACTGCTTTGGTAGTCGTAGCTTTCACCAGGACCTAGACTAGGATCACTACCCCTGAAGCTACTACGCAGTAAGCGATCAGAAAAATCAAAGGTGTCATCTTCTGAGAGATAAACTGAACTCCATACATCTTCACCAAGAAGTCTATTATCCCCAATATTTTGTACTGACCAAGAAATACCAAAAGTTTCTGATGCGGCAACAGTAGATGGTGCGCTAACCCCCGCTGAAATCACCAAGTCTGTATCAAGAAAGTTACTGGGATCGCCAGACACCAATGTGTAGTCTCCAATCTCTCCAAAATAGGAGCTGGTAACACGAACAATATAGTTTCTAGAGGAGGATGCACTGAAGTTCAGCTGAGAGCTGAAATTTTTTCCACCATCATCATCTTCATTTATAACTTCACCCGTATCAGCATCAATAAGCTGCAGATATGTATCAAAATCTGAGGAGCTTAAGTTGATAGCAACATTCTCGAAGCTGAAGTCTCCGCCAAAACCTACCAGGTCATAATCATCTTTAAAAGATCCTAGTCGTTCCGGGTTTTCTTCGTCATTAAAATCCAGTTCCCCTAAAATCACTTCACCATAGGGAGAGATGTTAGCCATATCTCAAGCCTCCTGTTGAATCTTAAAACTCAGGATGAGTCGATAATGACTCTGCCTACTCCTAGGTATCGCTAGGAGGCAGAATGCCAAGATTTTCTAAAGGGTAGAGATTGAAGGGGTTGTGTACAGAAGATAGGCTTGCCCCCTAGAGGAAGCCATCCAGATCGCCCTAAAAGCGCCTAAAAAGGGAAGAATAACGATGTAAGGTCCGTCGCCTTCTAGCACTCAATCTCTACCACACAAGGTAGTGCAGCAGGAAATCGACTACCACCGTGTTTGGGCAAGTTAAAAGGAAGTTAGTGGAAACTTCACCCTAGAATCCTGTAAAGCCTTATGTGACAAGTCTTTTAAAGCCAGGGAAAGATCGGCTAGACTTACACTAATCAATCAGGAATTTCCCTTAACTTCCTGATTTGTTAAGTCAGATTTTATACTCTGTAGTCTTATGCAACAAACCTCTACCCGTTCCCGTGGAGTTGTCTTAACGATTCAGGGAAAGAAACGATTAGAGGCAAGCCTAACCTCTGTTCAAAAAGCTTATAAAGGTAACCAGCGCTTTACCCAAAAGCAGCTCAGTCAGCGAGTTGGTCTCAGCATCAAGACGATTAAGAAAATTCGAGATCGTTCAGCACCTGTCGATGAAGCTTCACTGCATAGATTTTTCAAGGCTTTTGGTCTAACACTACAGTCCTCTGATTACGGCCTAACAGACACACCAGTTGAGGCATCCCCTACCCTCGACAGCCCTCAGCCGAGCCATCGGCGAGACTGGATAGAAGCCAAGGAAGTCTCCAATTTTTGTGGTCGGGAAGAGGAATTGACAACTTTAAAGCAGTGGATTCTCAAAGATCAGTGTCGATTGGTTGCCCTGCTGGGGCTAGGAGGCATTGGCAAATCAGTTCTAGCAAAAGTCCTGATGGAGAGTATTTACACAAAGTTCTCTTGTTCAATTTGGTTAGACCTACGAGAAGCACCTCCCATCAGAAGTATCCTACTCCGTTTGATCACTTTCCTCTCCGATCAAAAAGAGGGAAGTCTATCTGAGACGTTGAGCTCTAGCATTTCCAAGATAGTTGACTATCTCAAAAATGAGCGCTGCTTGATTGTTCTGGATAACTTTGAATCCCTGTTCAAAAGTGGTGAGCTTTCAGGAGACTATCGTGAATCATATGAAAAATATGGTGAACTTATTCAACGTATTGGAGAAAGCAAGCATCAAAGTTGCCTAGTCATTACTAGCCGCGAGAGGCCACAGAAAATTTGGCATTTAGAAAAATCAACTTTTTCAGCCAAAGCTATAACTGTAAGGGGTTTGCCCTTGAAAGATGCCAGAGAAATCCTAGCCTCAGTTGGAGTCCAAGGAGACGACGCCTACTGGGATAAGGCATTTCAGGCTTGTGGTGGCAATCCTTTAATGATGGTCTGGGGTATTAATATAATTCGCAAGTTCAAATCTGAAGTGCATCAACCTGGCTCACAACTGCTGCCAGCCTTTGCGACCATTGCCAAAGCCGGAGAACACATATGCCCTATTGACAGTGGGCCTTGCGGCCTCTTGTGGGTCTCTTGACAGATCCTATACTACAAGCGGTTTTGAGCAGGTGATGCACTTCAACCTTGAATTGGCCATTAGTGAGATGCTTGCCACCAAAAATAATCTTTTCAAGGCAGAAGATATCATCCACTTTAAAAATGCCAAAGATTTATTTGGAAGGCAATTTGAACGGCTCTCTAAAATAGAGTTAGATATCATGTATTGGTTGGCCATCAATCGTGAGCCAGTTTCCTCTGAGGAACTCCAGAGAGATTTCTTCCCTGCACCTAAAAGCTACAATCTTTTAGAAGCTTTGGAATCGTTAAGTCGGCGAGGTCTGATTGATCTTGTTGCCGATAATTTCACTCTACAGGCTGTCGTGATGGAGTATGTGACGGCACGACTGATCGACAAAATATCCCAAGAATTGATTTGTCAGAACTTTAATCTGTTCAATCACTTCTCGTTAACTAAAGCAAATATTAAAGAGCATGTCAGAGATAATCAGATTCGCCTCATCGTCAAGCCAACCCTCACTCAAATTCAAGACTGGCATGACTGTACACGAAAAACACTGGCAACTATTCGTAGTCAGCCTAGCTTGGCTCAAGGCTATGCATCAGGTAATTTACTTAACTTACTTATCCACACAGAAGAGAGGTTGAATCAATGTGATTTCTCTGGCTTAACCATTCGACAGGCTTACCTCAAAGATGTGAGTCTCTACGGATTTGATTTTAGAGATGCCAACTTTATTGGTGCTGCCTTATATGATGTCTTTGGTCTCATATTCTCTGTTCGATTCAGCCCTGACGGTAAGCGCCTCTTTGCCAGTGGTCGCGATGGCAAAGTCCATGTCTGGGATATTTCTGGAAGGGAATATATTGCTTCTTTAACAGGTCATTATTCTTGGGTTAGAGCAATTGCCTTCAGTGAATGTCGAAAACTTGTTGTAAGTGGCAATGAAAACGGCGAAATTCGACTGTGGGATTTAGAGACCTTTGAGCATTTAGAGAGCCTGGCACTTAATGGTGGTTCAGTTGCCTCTATGGCATTTAGTCCAGATGAAGCCATTCTTGCTGTGGCCTGCCGAGATGGCAAAATTCGTTTGTGTAGACTAACAGAAAAAGTCGAATGCTTTAAAATTATCGATGCCCATAGCTTAAGAGTCTTCTCGCTTCGATTTAGCCCCGATGACACCCTTTTGGCCAGCGGTAGCCAAGATGGATATATCAAGCTATGGGATACGAACAGCTATCAATGTCTAGCTCAGCTTCAATCAAACTCCTATGTATTCTCCGTTGCCTTTAGTCCTGATGGCACGCTTCTGGCGAGTGGCAGCGAGGATAAATGCATCCGTCTGTGGGATGTTAGAAGCGGTGAATGCTTAAATCAGTTTTCACTAGAGAAATATGTTTTCTCGGTTGCTTTTAGTCCAGATGGCAAAATATTGGCCAGTGGTAGCGAAGATGGCAGTATTCGCCTATGGAGCGTGCCGGAGCGGCGCTGCATAAAAGTCTTTCAAGGTCACAACCAACGGATCTGGTCAGTGGCTTTTCACCCCACCGAGAATATCTTGCTCAGCGGTAGTGAAGACTGTAGCATCCGATTTTGGGATACTAAAGAGCAGCAATGCTTACAAGTGCTGCAGGGATATCCTTGTCTCGATTGGGCGCTGGCCTATAGTCCGGATGGCAAGCTGCTGGCAACCGGCAGTGAAAATGGCAATGTTCGCTTGTGGGATATCAGCAAGCGTGAATGCATTCAGTCTCTTAAAGGCCATAGCAACGTAGTGGCCTCTGTTGCGTTTAGTCCCGATAGTCAGTATCTAGCGAGTGGTAGCGGTGATGGCACCATTGGTCTTTGGGATGTAGCAACGTTTGAACGCATCAAGGTCTTTGCTGAAGATGACGGCAATTACGGTCCGGCCTGGTCAGTTGAATTTCATAGAGATGGAACCCGACTCATCAGTGGCGGTGTCGATGCGATGTTCCGGGTATGGGATTTAGAAAACTATCAACTTCTGAAAATGCTTCCAGGTCACACCAATTGGATTTGGAGCGTTACCCACAGCCCAAATGGCAAAACAATTGCCAGTAGTGATGAGAATGGCTTGATCATCCTTTGGGATGCAGAAACATTTCAGCTAAAGCATCAATTCCAGGCGCACGACGGATCAGTGCGCTCCATCGCCTTTCACCCCAATGGTCGTAGCTTTGCCAGTGTGGGTGATGATGGGCAAGTTCGTCTATGGGATGCTCATACCTATCAATGTTTAAAGGTAATTGAAAGTCACGGTCATACGATTTTTTCAATTGCCTTTAGTCCCGATGGCACCCGATTAGCCAGCGGGAGTTATGACAAAACCATCCGCCTTTGGGATACCCGAGATTACCACTGTTCACAGGTGCTGACAGGGCATGACGATCAGGTGTGGCTAGTTGCGTTTAGCCCCCAAGGAGATACCCTAGCCAGCGGTAGTTACGATGGCAATATTCGCCTCTGGGATGTGCGCAGCGGCCACTGTACAGCCACCATGACCGCACCCAGACCCTATGAAGGGACAGATATTACTGGTGTTATGGGTTTAACCCAGGCACAACGCACGGCAATGCTGACCCTGGGGGCAGTTGAACAAACAGCGTAGTCTTACCAAGCGATCAGGGGGCTCGATGCCCAACAGCAATGGACCCGTTGTGAAATAAAAATCGCTGATTTTCTGACTATTAGCCAAGACGACCACCGCTGATACCAGCCGTGGCCGGTTTAGTCTGCTTTGGCGCAGGACTCTCTGAGATCGCCAGCGCAATTGCGTGTTGGTCTCTGATGCTGTCTCCAGCAAGTTGCTCAATACGGGAACTGCCCTTGGGGCAATGCTTTAGATGCCAGAGTTATCGCTTAAATAACCGCGTTGCTTTCGGCGTTTCACTACGATTTCTAATTGCCTAAGGCCATCCTCATAGTCTCGACACAACATCTCCATAGCCCCACCATGACGGCTGTGGATCACGCCCCAACGTCGGATTAGTACCCACTCTTGAAACAGATTTTGCTGCAAAGAGCAGCAGTAATAACGACCGTCAGGACGGTGCCAGGTGTGATGCAGCCAAGAATGCCGGATGTCGCTGTGCATGGCTCCGTGTATACCAGAGGTGACAGAATCTTGCACCGAATTTGTTAAGGGCTCTGCCCCCGCGCCCGCAAGGCTTCCCTGTCGGCGCTGAGATCGTCGCGTCAACCGATTTTCTCCACTTGTGCAGCTTGTCGCTAAGGACGCTTTCAGCTCTCCTTCCGATCTCATCGGCCTTGCCCTTGCTACCCCGCTCTCGCCGAGGGGCAGAGGGTAATGCGACGCGCATTACCCCTTTAACTCAGAATGGAGACCTGAAAAATGACCAATGAAACCCCTCGAATCTACGTGGCTGATTTAGCGGCTTACAACAATGGCTATTTACATGGTGTCTGGATTGATGCCACCCAAGACCTTGACGAAATTTGGGCTGAAATCAACGCCATGCTGAAGGCGTCACCGGTTGAGTTCGCGGAAGAATACGCGATCCACGATTACGAAAACTTTGCTGGTTACAGCGTCGGTGAGAACGAAGGACTGGAAAGCCTACAGGCGATCGCTTGCTTTATCGAGGAACATGGCGATTTGGGTGGCAAACTGCTGGAACACTGGTGTGGTGACCTGACTCAAGCCCAGGGCACTGGTTTCCTAACAGGTGACAGCTAGCATGTACGCGGTGATTGCCATCTAGCCCATGCGATGCCCCTATTGTCAAAGTGAGCACACCATCAAGAACGGTAGAGCACTCCTAAAAGAGCAAAACGCCCTACAACGCTATCTATGTCGAGATTGCGGCAAACAATATAACGAACGTACCAATACCCAGATGGCCCGGTTACGCACCCCTGCAAGCGTGGTGTCTGCTGTCCTGAATGTGCGTAGCAAGGGCTTAGGAGTTCGTGCCACCGACCGCTCATTTAGCTCCTCTCATGCCACGATTATTAAGTGGGAACGCCGTCTGGTAGCTTACGAGCCTCAATGGTCACCGCCTGTACCAGAAGGGAGTGACTTAACCATTGAAGGCGACGAAGTTTATACTCGCGTAGGCGAGAACCGTTCGACTAAGCTCACGACAGGCCTTCCCCCCCTCTGAGCCAAAAGGCTGGACGATTCACTTTATTGAACGCAAAAGCCGCTACTGGGCTGCTGCTAAAGCGGGCGAAAAGAACAACGCGTTATTTGAGAAAGGCACTGCAAAGGCTTGGCAATGGGCACAGTCAGCTCGTTTCATCCGGTGGTTTACAGACGGTGAACGCCGCTACGGCAAGACCTTATGGCGGTTGGCGAGTGTCTACCTCAAAGCGGAGGATGCTTATGGACACCGTAAGGTGTGGCGCGAAGGGTTAGAAGTGGCGATGTAGACCTTGGGCGTGGCGAAGCCTAAATCAAGGGTTCACAAGGGAATCGTCGGGTTGAATGGGTGAAAGCAGAACACCCTTTCACCGCTATTAGCCCCAAGCATGAGGTTCATGCCAATCACAACGAGTCGCAGAATGCGGCGTTAAGGCGCAGGGCGAGTGCCTACCGGAGGCGGCAAAACTTGTATGCCAAACGCGTTGAAGCATTACAACGAGTTTTGGATGTACAGCGGTTGATCCACAACTGGGTCAGACCTCATTGGGGACTGGGCAAAAAGACGACTCCAGCTCTAGCGCAGCCATGCCCGCAGGGCTATTGGTGATGGGATACTGCGACCGACCCATCTCAACCTATGAGCTATTGACGACACAAGGGTTTCAGGACATCACCCGTTAAGAGACCAGTGCCTAATTCAGCAGTCCGTGGTGTATTACATCTGATTCCTTTTTTGGATTTTGCAACTGGTTGGAACAATGGCGGCGAGTCACCCGCTTCTAGCACTCTATTCTCGACTGGCTTTGGGATTGGTTGGCAACAAAGTGAGGCCTTGAGTGCTCGTATAGATTGGGGTATCCCTTTAATCTCAGTGCAAGACAGCACAGGTAATAGTCTTCAGAAAAGTGGAGTTTATTTTTCAATACAGTACAGTCCTTTCTAACCCACGGGCGGTCCATCCCCATACCCGTGGGGATG
>JAQCKL010000048.1 GCA_027592485.1 Cyanobacteriota bacterium | reverse complement strand
GTGATGATGCCTGCTTAAGAAACACCTCTAGTACTCATTTTTCTCTCCCTGAAGTTTGCCAAGCCGTGTTGGGGAATACTGGAAAACGATAGGACTACCATCAGTCCTTTTTGGGAGTTCTACTATGCAGATCGAGCAATTTCACTGGACTCCGACAGAGGGCTGGAACCCCGCCATGCCAGGGCAGTCTCCTTTACGGCCCCAGCTGGTTTTGCTGTTTGGTGAGAGAGCACGTCTGCAAACGGCCAGCCTCATGGACCCACTCCACACCGCTTATCCCCAGGCTTACTGCCTAGGCTGTTCCACGGCTGGGGAGATCCACGGTACCCAAGTCAGTGACGGGTCCTTGGTATTGACCGCAATCCAGTTTGAGCAGACCCAGGTGGTGGGCCACCACATTCAACTCGAACCTGGTGATACCGGTTTTCAGGCAGGGCAAGCCCTAGTCCATCGCTTTGATGCCGAGGGTTTACAACATTTGTTTGTGCTCTCCGATGGCCTTCACGTCAACGGCAGCGAGCTGGTGCGGGGGGTGATGGCGGCGCTGCCCGCTGGGGTGACGGTCACCGGGGGGTTGTCTGGGGATGGCGATCGCTTTGGGACGACCGTGGTGATGGGGGCTGATACGGTGCAATCCCAAATGATTGCAGCGGTGGGTTTATATGGCGATCGCCTGCATGTGGATTTTGGCTCCCTGGCGGGTTGGTCTCCCTTTGGTCCCCTGCGGCAAGTGACTCAATCCCAGAACAACGTTTTGTATGAACTGGATGGCCAGTCCGCCTTAGACCTTTACAAAACTTACTTAGGTGAGCACGCCGAGCGCCTGCCTGCCTCCGGGCTACTCTTTCCCCTCAACGTTTGGCCACAGCCAGGGGATGAACCGGTGGTGCGCACGCTTTTAGCCGTGGACAATGTGGCCAAAAGTCTCACCTTTGCTGGAGACATACCCGCAGGAGCGACCGTACAACTGATGCGATGCAGCTTCAATCACTTGGTGGATGGGGCCGCTGAAGCTGCTGAAATCAGCGTCACGAATATTCCGGAGGGTAAACCAGAATTAGCCATTTTGATTAGCTGTGTGGGTCGTAAGTTAGTGCTCAAGCAGCGGGTCGAAGAAGAAGTCGAGAGCATTCGCGATGTGGTGGGAGATAATACCGTTCTCACCGGGTTCTATTCCTATGGTGAAATTGCAGCTTCGGCTAAGGGCCATGCGCCGAAGCTGCATAATCAGACGATGACCATTACCACGTTTGCTGAATCTTAGCGGTGACCTTTGGGTGGTCCCCAAAAGTGTTCTAAAGCAGGTTCCTAAAAGTCCAAACAGTTCACAGGCAAAGGGATGTCCTATGCATACCAAAATCGAGCCAATCGCCCTTGGCATCGGCTGCTGCAGCGACAGTTAAAGCGGCACCTCTACAAAAAGGCCACGGATCTAGCCGATCTGCCTGAGGAGTTGGTTCGTTTTTTGGCAGCGGTCAACGAGGCTTACCATCAATTTGATCTAGATCAAGCCATGCTTGAACGGTCCTTGGAACTCAGCTCCCAAGAACTGCTAGAAGCCAATGGCAAATTGCAGCAAGTCGTCAAAACTATCGAGGCCCAGGTCCAGCAACGCACTGAGGATCTATCCCAAGCGAACGCGGCTTTAGAGCAAACGCTGCAAGAACTCCAAGCCACCCAGTTGCAACTGATTCAACAGGAAAAAATGTCGTCCTTGGGGCAATTGGTTGCCGGGATTGCCCATGAGATCAATAACCCCACCAACTTTATCTATGGCAACGTCATCCACGCCCAGGACTATATGGAAGGGTTATTGGATTTAATCAGGCTCTATCAAACCACTTACCCGCAACCCACCCCCGCAATTCAAAAGCTTTCTCAGTCTATTGAGCTGGATTATTTGGCTGCTGATTTACCCCAGCTACTGGCCTCGATGCATACGGGCTCTGAACGGATTCGGGAGATTGTCATGTCCCTGCGGAGTTTTTCTCGATTGGATGAGGCCACTGTTAAACGGGTTAATCTCCATGAAGGATTGGATAGCACGCTGATGTTGCTCCAAGGGCGATTTCAACAGCGCCCCGATCGCTCCACCATTCAAGTGATCAAACAATATGGTGCCCTGCCTCTGGTGGAATGTTATGCCGGGCAGCTCAACCAGGTGTTTATGAATGTGTTGGCCAATGCTACCGATGCCATTGATGAACGTTTTGGCGGTCAGCAAACCTTAGCGGATGCGGATGAGATCCCGATCATTCACATTCAAACGGCAGTGTCTGCACCGGGGTGGGTAAAAATCACCATCATGGACAATGGCTTGGGGATGGATAAAACGGTTCAAGATAACGTATTTAATCCGTTTTACACGACTAAACCGGTGGGCCAAGGCACCGGCTTAGGGCTCTCCATTAGTTACCAAATCATCTGCGATCGCCACCAGGGAAATTTAATCTGCGCCTCTACCTCGGGGGTGGGCACCACGTTCGCCATTGAAATTCCCATTACTCAGGAAAGCTCGCAATCAGCGTTGAAGCCCCCTAACCCCCGGTGAAGCTGATCGGGATCGGCTCACACACCGATTTCCGGGGCTGCAGGATGGGAGCGGGCTTGATGATAAGCTCATTGCTTATCGACAGGTATTTTCGATGGCCCGTGCGAAGTGAAATATTACCAGCTCCAAGAAAACGTTCTACCTGATCGTTACCTCAAGAAGCTGTGGAATAAAGTTAATTCTAACGCCTATTTCACAGTCAACAATCTCAGTCGAGACTTTGTTCAGACCAAGGGGTTCTCGGTCGTTTTCAACCGCGATGGATTGCCTATGGTCGAGCAAAAATTTCCATTCTTTAAACCTTATTTAGATAGAGTCCTTCAGTCCGAATGCAATGCTTTTTACTTAAATCCTCTGCTCCTAGAAGCCGGTTCCCGTGTCGATCCTCACATCGATCGTTCCTTGCGATCCTATTGCAAAACGATTGAGCCCCCATTCGTGGTGAGTGTGCTCTATGTGCGAATCCCTGAAAATATGAGCGGGGGAGAATTAATCCTCAAATCAGCAAAACGCCAAGTCGGCAAAATTATTCCTCAGACCAACGTCCTCGTTTACTTTCAAGGCGACTTAACCCATGCGGTAAACCCGGTGAAAACGGTCGGCAGTCGCCTCAGTTTGGTTTGTGAGCAATATATTCTGACCCCATCGGAACTTGAGGATATTCCGATGTTTACCGTAGAGTCTAGGGCCTATTAGGGAAAAAATGTATTGCCCTGAGAGGGTCTCCGTAGGGGATAAACCGTGGCCTTATGAAACCAAAAACTGCAGCACCGCCCCTGCAAACGCCTCCGGTGCATCCTGCTGAACCCAGTGCGACGCATTCTCAATCGGCTGAAACCGCGCCCCCGGAATCTCTGAGGCTAATTGCTTGCCATCCTCAGCCTTCTGCCAAGGATCATCCATGCCCCATAGCACCAACGTCCGCGCCGTAATCGTGCCATGGCGATCCACCAGTGCCATGGTCTGATTGGCATTGAGCGCCGAGGCATTGCGTAGCAAACTCAGCTTCCCCTCCTCGCTGGCCCAGGGCGCAATCATTCCTGCCCGAAATGCTGCTGTCAATCGCTCGGGGCGAGCCAGCCCCATTGCCAAGCTCTCCTCCAGCGCTGCTTCTAGGTCCGCCAGCGATCGCGCCTGCCACCGCAGCGGATGGCCAAAATCCAACATGTCATCGTCAAACCGGTCATAGCAAACCGCATTGCTAATCACCAAGCGGTCCACCCGTTGGGGTTGCTCGATCGCCAAAATCAACGCCACCGCCCCGCCCGTATCGTGCCCCACCACCTGCACCCGCGTGAGCCCCAGGGCCGACAGCAACGCCCCGATCATGCGGGCTTGGTCTTGGAAAGAGCGGTCAAAGCGATCGCGCCGATCTGACCAACCATGACCCAAAAAATCTGGCGCAATGACTCGATAGCCCGCTTTAACGAGGATAGGAATCACTGCATGGTAAAGATAGCCCCAGGTGGGAATCCCATGCATGAGCAGAATCGTGCCCGTCTGCCCGGTGCCAGCATCGATATAGCGAATCGTCACCGGAATATGGACAACCATACCGGCAGGTAGCTCAATCTCCTGTTGGGCCGCTTTGAAGTCCTGCCAAGTTTCCCAAAGCGCCATGGTGCTTGCCTCGAAGCTGTTTTTTGAGCTTATCCCAGAGATGAACGGGCGTAGGGTGTGCTAACCCACAACTGGCACTCCTAGAGAGACTATCGTCTGGCATGCTCTGGCCAAGATTGCTCTTTCCCGGAACCGTTAGACCCCAGCCGCTAGACTAGAGCATCCCCCTTCCCAATACCCATGACCCGCTGGTTCAACGTTGCTGGCCCTTGCAAAACAGACCTTCACTATATGCTGTCGCCCCTAGAGCGGCTGCCCGAGTTGCAGCGGCTGATCGAACAGCAAGGCTATTTTGTCATCCATGCGCCTCGGCAAACGGGCAAAAGCACCGCCATGCTGGCCCTGGCAAAACAACTCACCGACAGCGGCCAATATACTGCGATCATGGTCTCAACGGAAGTGGGCGCGGCCTTTCCGGGGGACCCGCTACGGGCAGAGGCCGCGATCTTGCGGGCTTGGCAAGATGCGGCCAGCGTTTGGTTGCCCCCCCAGCTCCAGCCGCCAGATTGGTCGGGTGTGCAAGGCATTGGTCAGGCGCTACGGCTATGGGCACAGCAGTCTCCCCGGCCCCTGGCCATCTTTATTGATGAAATTGATGCCCTGCAAGATCAGACCTTGCTGTCTGTGCTGCGGCAACTGCGTGATGGCTATCCCCGCCGTCCCCAGGGCTTTCCCCACACCATGGCCCTGGTGGGCCTCCGGGATGTCCGGGATTATAAAGTCGCCTCGGGGGGGAGTGGACGGCTGCATACGGCCAGTCCGTTTAATATCAAAATCAAGTCGATGACGATGCGAAACTTTAATGCCGCCGAGGTTGCGCAGCTCTATCAGCAACATACCGACGACACCGGACAGGTTTTTACGGCTGAAGCCACCCAGAAAGCCTTTGCGCTGACCCAAGGACAGCCTTGGTTAGTGAATGCCTTGGCGAAGGAACTGGTGGAGGAAATTGTGCCTGATGTCCGCCAGGTGATTACCCCGGCAGCAGTGGATATTGCTAAAGAAGTTTTGATTCGGCGGCAGGACACCCACCTCGATAGCTTAGCGAGCATTTTGCAAGAGGATCGGGTCAGGGCTGTGATTGAGCCGATGCTGGCGGGGCAAGAATTGCGGGAAGTGCCCTACGATGATATTCAGTTTCTGCTCGATTTGGGTCTATGCCGCATGGGAGCCCTGGGGGGATTGGTGATTGCCAATCCGATTTATAGAGAGGTGTTGCCCCGGATGCTCAGCCGCACGCCGGAAGCATCGCTCCCACAGATTGCCCCCAGCTGGTTGACGGCTTCAGGACAGCTCGATGTAGAGCAGCTGTTGCAGGCATTTCTGAGCTTTTGGCGGCAACATGGTCAGCCCCTGTGGTAGTACGCCCTATCACGAGATTGCGCCCCATTTAGTGATGATGGCCTTTTTGCACCGGGTCATTAATGGGGGCGGCAGCCTAGAGCGGGAGTATGCGATCGGCAGTCGGCGCATGGACCTTTGTCTGCGCTACGGAGCGGTGACCTTGGGGATCGAACTCAAGGTTTGGCGGGAGGGACGGCCCGATCCCCTAGCGCAGGGGTTAGCGCAGTTGGATGATTATCTGAAGGGCTTGGGCTTAGAGACGGGTTGGCTGGTAATTTTTGATCGGCGATCAGGGACGGTTGACACAGGAGAACGGATGACGACCGAACCACATCAATCCCCTGGCAAGCGCTCCATTACCGTGATTCGTGCCTGATGCTGGGACACCCCATTGATTGCGCTTGTCTATAGTGCTTCTAGAAAAACTTGAGATAACGCTCAATTTCCCAATCCGACACATGGCAGTGGTACGCCTCCCACTCTTGGGTCTTAAAGTCCACATAGGTCTGGTACATCAGCGGCCCCATCACGGTTTTGCTGAGGGGATCGGCGGCAAAATCAGCGATCGCCTCCCCTAACGTCTTCGGCAAGGTCTCAATGCCCAGGGTCTTTAGCTCCGCCAGGGAATAGTTGTACATATTCTCGGTGTGGGGTGCACCCGGATCGAGGCCCTCGCGAATCCCCTCCAAACCGGCAGCTAAAATCATCGCTGCCCCCAAGTACAAATTGGTGGAAATATCCGCCGCCCGACATTCCACCCGACCCCCACCCATGGGAATCCGGAGCATATTGGTGCGGTTGTTGTCGCCGTAGCAAATGTAGACCGGTGCCCAGGTAAACCCCGACATGCTGCCCTTGCGCACCAGTCGTTTGTAGCTATTTACCGTGGGGCAAGTCACCGCGACTATCGCCTTGGCATGGCGCAGCACCCCAGCAATAAACTGATAGCCCAATTTCGACAGGCCGCAGGGATCATTGGCATCTTCAAAGAGGTTTTCTCCCGTCGCTAGATCCGCCAGCGACATGTTGTAATGGGCACCGCTGCCGGTTTGATTGCTGTAGGGTTTGGGCATGAAGCTGGCAAAGTAACCCTGCTCCCGCGCCAGTTCCTTCACCATGAAGCGAAAGAAGGTGAGGCGATCGGCCATGGTCAGGGCATCGCAATAGGTGAAGTCGGTCTCGAATTGGCCCTGGGCGTCTTCGTGGTCAAAGGAGTAGACATCCCAACCCAGACCGTTCATGGCGCTGACGATGCGATCGAGGATTTTGTAGTTGTCCAAAAGGGTCGGTAGGGCGTAGGCCGCCTTGGGGAGATGGTCGCGATCGCTCACCGGCCCAAACCCCGTGGCGGTGTCCTTGAGAATAAAGAACTCTGTTTCGATCCCCAGGTTAAAGCGATAGCCCATGGCCGCTGCCTGGTCCAACACCCCCTTGAGGATCGTCCGGTTACAAGCCTCAAAGGGTTGACCCACCAGATGCAAATCGCTGGCAAACCAGACGATTTCAGGATTCCAGGGCAGCACCGTGGCGCTAGCCGGGTCGGGGATGGTGCCGACTTCGTCATCGCTGATGTCCTGGGGCACCCCATCCAGGGCCGCTCCGGTAAACAGTTCTGAGCCCTGCATCATGCGATCGAAATGGCTCATCGGCACGACCTTGCCCTTGCACAGGCCGTGGATATCGACAAAGCTGGCCATGGCATATTTCACCCCCTGGGCTTGAAGGCGTTCTTGCAATGACTTCAGCTCGGGAGACAGGGGCTTGATTTCGGGATACATCGTTGATAACCATCCAGTGAAGAAAGGCAAATTAGGAAGTGATATAAAGTCCGGTTAATCACCCATCACCCATGTCATGTCGTATGCCTTGCAGGCAGGCGTTGCCAACGCGTAGCGGCTCCGCAGGAGCAACGAAGTGCAATGAAGTCGAGGCTTGTGCTGAGCGCAGTCGAAGTACATCTCAATCTCCCTCTGAGGATAGAGATTCCTCTTTACGCTCCGCTTCAGTCGGAATGACAAAGTATGGGTATTTAAGCGGACCTCATATGAGTGCTGCTGTCGGCACCAGTTGAATCCAGGCATCGGCCACCTGCGCCGCGAACGCTGCCGACTGTTGGGAGTAGGTCGCCACCTGTTCCCGCAGGGCGCGTTCAAGGTGAGGATAATTGGCCTCAATCCAGGCATTTTTCATGGCCAGCCAACTGAGGACAATTTCTGGCGTGACCTCTAGGTGAAATTGAAACCCGTAGACGTTATTGCCGATGCGGTAAGCCTGATTCGCGCAGATGGCATTGGTCATTAACAAATGGGCCTGCTCGGGCAAGTCAAAGGTGTCAAAATGCCACTGCATCAGATGCAGGTTAGGGGGCAAATTTTTCAGCCAAGGCTCCTGGGGGTTCGGGTCCGCTGCCACTAGGGCTGAGAAACCCAATTCCGGGACAGAATGCCTATACACCTTGCTGCCAAAGGCTCGGGCGATCAGTTGAGCCCCTAAGCAGACCCCCATGATCGGTTTGCCGTCCCGGTGAAATTGACGGATGAGCGCCACCGTTTGGCGAAGGTGGGGAAATTTCTCATCCTCATGGGCATTCATGGGGCCACCCAAAACAATCAGCCCGCCATAGTCCGCTTGGGGTGGGGTCGAGTCCTGTTCTGGGAGCCAAGTTAACAGTCGAGCCCCTCGGCTCACCAGGCATTCTCCTAATACGCCAATAGGGTCCAAAGCAGTACTTTGGATGACTAACAGATTCATGGTGATTTCACCCTTAACGCTATGCCCAGAAAATGTCGATCCTGGACTCATCTCAAAATAGGACGATTTCTGAAAAAGAAACTGTTCATCAATGGCTAAAAATCAAGTTGCCAAGACAATGAAAATGTGCATCTGCCGATAGCATTTGGATGATGGTTTTGATGCAGGAAGTGATTTACTTTGAGCGGTAACCACAGCCACAAATTCGTCTAGGCAAGCCTGTTTTACTACAGCTAAATGCTTGGAGATCCATCCGATGGTCGGAACCCTTACCCAAACGCAGACGCTAGCCGAAAAAGCAAAGGCGCTTGGGATTGAATTTTTTCTAGTCTCCTACACAGACCTATTGGGGGGGATGCGGGCCAAGCTCGTTCCAGCCACCCAGGTGGCCTCGGTGGAGAAGGACGGCGCGTTTTTCTGTGCCTTCGCCTCGAACTTGGGCCTGGGGGCAGATGCCCCAGAGATCGCGGTGATCCCCGATCCCGACTCCCTGATTCAATTGCCCTGGGAGCCGACGGTGGGCTGGGTGGCCAGCGATGTTTATTACCAGGGCGAGCCCTTCTCAGCTGCGCCGCGTATGATTCTGAAACGGGCCTTGGCTCAATGTGCTGAGCTGGGCTATACCTACAAGGCTGGGGTTGAGGCGGAGTTCTTTTTGCTCAAAAAGACCGACTCGGGCTATGTGGTCGCCGACGAATTCGACACCGCTGAACGCCCCTGCTACGACCAGATTAACTTGATGCGTCAGTTTGATCTGATCTCCACCCTGGTGAAATACATGGAGCAGTTGGGCTGGGGACCCTACCAGTGCGACCATGAGGACGCCAACGGCCAGTTTGAACTCAACTGGACCTATAGCGACGCCAAGACCACCTGCGATCGCCACGCCTTTTTTAAATACATGGTCAAGACCCTGGCCCAGCAGCGGGGGCTCACGGCCACCTTTATGCCCAAACCCTTCAGTCACATTACGGGCAGCGGCGGCCATGTCCATAACAGTCTTTGGCAGGGCAGCACCAACTGCTTTGAAGCGGGGGCAGATGAGGGGGGCTTATCCCCCGTGGGATACCACTTTTTGGGCGGGGTCCTCAACCATGCCCAGGGTCTCACGGCGCTGTTTGCCCCGACGGTGAATTCCTATCGGCGGTTGGGGGCTAGCATGACCGCATCGGGCAGTACCTGGACGCCCCGCTACATCTCCTACGGCGGCAACAACCGCTCCCACCTGTTGCGGATCCCTGAGGCCGGACGGTTTGAATGCCGCCTGATCGATGGATCTGCGAATCTGTACCTGGCCCTAGCGGGGCTGGTGGCCGCTGGGGTAGATGGCATTAAAAACAAAACCTCACCGGGAGATCGCATCGATGAGAACCTCTTCGAGCGGGGGGCTGATTTCCCCCATTTGCAAACCCTGCCGACGAACCTCCAGGAAGCCATGGTAGCCCTCCAGCAAAACCCGCTGATGATGGCCACCCTGGGGGAGGTGGGGGCAAAGACCTTCTTGGAATTCAAGCAAAAGGAGTGGAATAGCTTCTGTGCCCAGATTACGGACTGGGAGATGACCCAGTACATCAATATCTAACTACCACCATGACCGCCACTGAGATTTGCACCTACAACTTTCCCACTAAGATTCGGTTTGGGGCCGGGGCCAGCGCTGAATTGGCCGCGACCCTATCGGCCTTGCAGATTCACCGGCCCCTAGTGGTCACCGATCGCGATGTGGCCCAACTCCCCTGGTTTGCCACCATTGAGGCCAGCCTCGATCCCCTCGTCGCCAGCACCTTTAGCGGCGTCTGGGGGAATCCGGTGGTCTCCCAAGTCACCGCTGGTCTAGCCGCCTACCAAGCCCATGGTGCCGATGGCATCGTGGCGGTGGGGGGCGGTGCCCCCATGGATGTGGCTAAGGCGATCGCCCTCATGGTCAACCACCCTGGTCACCTCTTTGACTACGAAGACGGGGCTTGCACCCGACCCATTGACCAACCCATTCCCGCCATCGTAGCGATCCCCACCACCGCCGGCACCGGCAGTGAGGTGGGTCGCAGCGCGGTGATTTCCGACGATGCCACCCACAGCAAAAAGATCATTTTTGATCCCCAGCTCTTGCCCCAGGTGGTGTTGGCCGATCCCACCCTGCTGTTGGGCCTGCCTGCCAAAATCACCGCCGCCACTGGCATGGATGCCCTCACCCACCTGATCGAAGCCTTCCTCGCCAAGGGCAATCACCCCCTGTGCGACGGCATTGCCCTGGAGGGCATTCACTTGGTGGCCCAGCATTTACAAGCCTCGGTGGACTATGCCCAGCGGTTGGCCAGCGGCGAAGTCTTTGACGAGGCCACGGCTACGGCCCACCTGACGGCGCGGGCGGGCATGCTCAATGCCTCGATGATGGGGGCGATCGCCTTCCAAAAGGGGCTGGGGGTCACCCATTCCTGCGCCCATGCCCTCTCCACGGTTTGCAATACCCACCATGGTTTGGCCAATGCGGTGATGTTGCCCGCCGCCATGCGCTTTAACCTGTTGGCTGTGCCCGAGAAATTTCTGCGTATGGCGCGGGTGGTTAACCCTGGGGCGGCCAGTGGGGAAGATTTTCTGACCTGGATTTTAGGGTTGTCGCGGGCGATCGCCATTCCCCCCGATTTAAGCGCCCTGGGGGTGACCACCGCCACCCTTGACGAGCTGGTCAGCGTCGCCATTCAGGATGGCTGTCATCCCTGTAATCCCAAACCGGTGAGCACCGAAGACTTCCATGCCATTTACCAAGATGCTCTAGCGGCCTGAGGAAACCCCTATGACTGAAATGCTGGCGATCAGCAACCCCGCTACGGGGCAACTGATCCAAGAGATGCCGATCGATGACGCGGCGGCGGTGGCGGCAAAGGTCGCCCTAGCCCGCAAGGCCCAGTCCGCTTGGGCAGCGCAGCCCGTCGAAAACCGGATGGATTGCCTGAGGCGGTTTCGCGATTTACTCGTCGAACGGGTGGATCAGTTGGCCGCAACGATGACGGCGGAAACGGGCAAACCAATCACCCAAGCCCGCAATGAAATCCTGGCCACCCCCGCCCGCATTGATTTTTTCCTGGACCATGGGCAATCGGTCCTATCAGACAAACAGGTCTTTCTAGAGCCAGGGGACTCCCCTGAAACGGCACAACTGAAAGAAGTGATTAGCCAAGATCCCCTGGGGGTGATTGCAAATATTTCCGCTTGGAATTACCCCTACTTTGTGGGCAGTAACGTGTTTGTGCCCGCCCTGCTCACGGGCAATGCGGTGCTGTACAAACCCTCGGAAGTGGCCGCCATGACGGGCATAGCGATCGCCACTTTGCTCCACGAAGCAGGCATTCCAGAGTCGGTGTTTATTCCCATTATCGGTGCGGGTCCCACCGGCGCGGCCCTGCTGCAGGAACCCCTGGATGGGGTCTTTTTTACGGGCTCCTACGGCACCGGCCAAAAAATTGCCCAGGCGGTCGCCCCCCAATTGATCAAGGTGCAGCTAGAGCTGGGGGGTAAGGATCCCGCCTATGTTTGCGACGATGCTGATGTGGCGGCGGCAGCGGCAGGCCTCGCGGATGGCGCGTTTTATAACAATGGCCAGAGCTGCTGTGGGATCGAGCGCATTTATGTTCATACTGCGATTTATGATGCCTTTTTAGCGGCCTTTCTGGCCCAGGTGAAAGGCTTTAAATTGGGCGATCCCACCGCAGAAGAGACCTATCTGGGTCCCCTCAGTCGCCAAGCGCAGCTCGCGGTTTTAGCGGCGCAGGTGGCGGATGCCGTGGCCCAAGGGGCAACGCTGCGGTTGGGTGGTCAACAGGTCGATCGCCCAGGCTGGTATTTTGCCCCGACGGTATTGACGGAGGTCACCCATGATATGGCAGTGATGCGGGCGGAGTCCTTTGGCCCGATCATCGGCATTCAGCGGGTGGCGGACGATGATGGGGCGATCGCCCTCATGAATGACACCGACTACGGGCTGACGGCGGCGGTTTACAGCGCTGATCGGGCGCGGGCCAAGACCATTCTGGGCCAAGTCAATAGCGGCACGGCCTATTGGAACTGCTGCGATCGGGTCAGCCCCCGCCTGCCTTGGTCGGGGCGAAAGCATTCGGGTTTGGGCTTAACCCTTTCCTTGGCGGGGATCGAAACCTTTCTCCAGCCTCGGGCCTGGCATTGGCGGCGGCAGTTTTAAATCGTTCCCATGCTTTACGTGGAAATACACTAAATACTTTTATTCCAGTACTCTAAACCAGTCAAAACAGCATCTTCCAACCATTGTTTAAAGCGTTCTACTAAATTTCCTTCCTCGTCTGCATAAGAAAACTGAAATGGAGAATCTGTCAAAGACTGAATGTCACTAATATTTCGCTCACCTTCCTCACTATCGTCTCTGTGATACGCACATGCATTACATACAAGCAAACCTCGATATTCATGCCCAAGTACATGAAATGAAATGAGAATTGTTGTTGATGTCTCTACATTAATAACTGCTTGAATCCAAGTATGATAATTGCGAAGATTGGCAAAATAGTCCAATTGTTTAGCTGTTTCTACAACTTGGTAGCGATGGTAATATGATCGAGGATCGCCAGCCGGAGCCGTAATCGCAAAAACTTGTGGATCGTTTACAAAGCTTTGGAGAGATAATCTGATCTCGTCAACTACGTCATTCAATCGATTAGAAGCTATATCGAATAATCTTGAGGCAAAGCCCTCAGCCTTCTTGCATCGTGATTGAATAGATGCTGGCTGATTTTGTTTCAGCTTGTCAGCAATTGAAGAGATAATCACTTGAGTTCGCCGTGCTTGCGATAAAACTTGTTCTGACAAACCCAAACTTCTCAAGAAAGCTTGTTTTTGGCTCTTGGCAAAAAGATTGATTAGATTAGATAGATTGCCTTTATCTGCCTCTTCTAAGGCTGCGATATAAACCGCTCGATCATCGCGAGTGAGAACCAAAGGAAACCAACTTGCTTGGATAAATACCAAGCTGGCTAGGCAACGGGCAACCCGACCATTTCCGTCTTGAAAGGGATGAATTTGTGTGAATCGATGATGTAGCCACGCTGCTTCGATCTCAGGAGGAACTTTTTGATCGCGATGTTGATGATGTAACTCCATCAATCTGTCCATCTCAGATGCAACCTGTTCAGGAGGACAGTATTCATGAATGGTACCGTCCGGCCTCAAAGGATTGTTAGGTTGATGTTTCCAGTCACCCTTGATCAAAGACACATAAAATATTTTTCCTGTGGTCGGGTCTAATGCTTCTGTACTATCTTGGCTCTGAGTTAGGAGTTGATGCAACTGTTTTATATAAGAGTTTGATAGTATTCTTTGTCCACCTACAAAATCGAACAATCCTTCAATGGCAGCTTCTTGATCTCTAATCAGAGAAACGACTTGCTTGACTGGACGATCGGTTGCTCCGTGGGGAATGAGCGCTTCATTTATGCCCTGTTCAATTAATAAGCGAGTAATCCCGCGATCGATGGTGTAAAGACGCTCAATTATCCCAGTTTCAATTGCTATTTCTCTGCGTAGTTTCTCATTGAAAGCTTGAAACTCACCCGATTGGCGGAGGCGATCGGCTTGCTCGTCCCAAACTGTCACTAGGGGCGGCAATTCAGAACTTACTAAGTTTCGCCAATCTGATGGCAAATCTTGTGTTGGTTGCCACAACATAAACCTTGCTCATGCAAATATATAAAGTATTCTAACAGTGATTAGGGCTTTTTATTTTCTCATGATTTTAATCTGCTGTTTTGCATGATTTTAATTCTGAATACTCCCGGATATATTTTCCATTCCGTCTTAATTCGTAACTACCTAGGTCCCTGCTACCAATGTTGGCGTTTTACCCTGTACGGCATTAGAGAGAATCTC